>JAPKFC010000091.1 GCA_028821785.1 Candidatus Poseidoniaceae archaeon
TGGTCCGCGCTCCCGGACTTGAACCGGGGACCCCCTGATGGCTGCCTACAACCAATGTGTTTCCAGTCTACAGTCAGGTGCTCTAGCCAACTGAGCTAAGCGCGGGACGAAGCCTTCGAACCACCATCGCCTTATGTCAATTTCCGGTCGAGACTCGAAAAATATACAGAACTAAGTAAGAAAATTAATCAAAGAAAAATGACCCCTTGAGTCCGATAATCTACTACGATAATCGGCCTCTCACCCCTATGATTATCCTCAACTGTTAATAATGCTAAGAATTGCATTGGTGAATTGTAAGGCAGTAATGCCGGGGATGCACGGGGAGATTATCATGTCGGGATTACCTCAAGGTTCAGTTGGGTTAGATGGTCGAACATCCCCTTCAGGAAGAATACCAACAGCACTCCGTGACCATGAACTAGAAGCATTTGGAACACCCGATCCACGCATACTTGTTTGTGGATGTGGTGGGTCTGGAAATAACACAATGAATCGTATTACTCACATTGGTGTTGAAGGAGCAATTACTGTTGCAATCAATACTGATAAACAGCACTTAGATCATACAAGAGCAATGCAGAAGTTGCTTGTTGGTCGTCATATTACACGCGGACTTGGAGCCGGAGGAGATCCAATAATGGGTCGAAGATGCGCAGAAGCAGGACGTGATGTAATTTCGAAAATAGTCGGAGGGGCCGACTTAGTTTTCGTTACCGCCGGATTAGGAGGAGGAACCGGCACAGGAATTGCTCCGATTGTGGCAGAAGAAGCAAGGCGTGCGGGGGCCTTGGTTGTCGCAATCGTGACAACTCCTTTTACTGTTGAAAGGAAACAAAGAATGTCAAGAGCCTTGGAAGGACTAGACTTACTAAGAAAAGAAGCAGACGCTGTTCTTGTTTTGGATAATAATAGATTACTTCACTTTGTTCCACATATGCCTCTTGATGAGGCATTCAGTATAATGGATCAACTAATTGCAGAAATTGTGAAAGGTGTTGTGGAAACAATAACTCTGCCAAGTCTAATCAATCTAGATTTCGCTGACGTTCGGGCTATTATGAAAGGAGGCGGAGTTACTATGATGTTGTATGGTGAATCTGATCAAGGGCCAGAAGAAGTAGTTCATGAATCTCTAAATCATCCATTATTGGATATTGATATCGAAGGAGCAACTGGAGCATTAATACATGTTACTGGAGGACCATACATGACCCTAGAACAAGCAAATCAGGTCTGTGATTTGATGACATCAAAGCTTAATCCAACCGCACAAGTGATATTTGGAGCGAGGCATGATCCTGCCTTCGGAGATACAATCAAAGTTATGTCAATTATTACGGGAGTGGCAAATAAGAGGCTAGACCAAGAATTAGTTAGCGCGGATATGCTTGGTGAAGCCCTAAATATAGCCAGAAAAGCCACGAATCAAGGTAATCAGAGACTGCAAAGATTCGATTGATACGCAGTCGAGGACCGGTAAGTTTCAAACCATACGGGTATCGACGCTCATTCATGGCAACCAACCTTAGGTTACAGTCTGCGGCTTTAATCGTCTTACTTCTTGTGAGTTCAATTGGTGCTCCTGCATCAGCAGATGAAGCGTTTGTTGACCCTAAGCAGCCATCTGTTGATAATCCTCATATGCACATTTATGGGACAGATGATTTCTCGTCTTGTTTCAGTCATTTTGATGGAAATGACTCAACGGGATCTACTGAAGATGGGAAAGGTATGAGAACATGGGGTTCAGGACAACAGGTTACTGTTGATTTTATGTGTTCATTTAATGAAAATTTCAAACAAGATATGTATCTAGAAGAAAATGGCACCATCAAAATCCAAATGAGTTTCAATATTTATTCTGCTGATTGTAATGATAATGCTGCTTGCACTAACTTGACTTTAACGCTAAAAAAGGGAACGTTGACCGTAGCAACAAAAGAATTTCCAGAAATGAATAATGACGGAAATGATCAAACTATCAGCTGGGATATTAATGTGGATAGAAATATGACACGTTGGAATAAAAGTGGAAGCGAAGAACCTGTAATTCAGATTGAATATTCAAAACCGGGTG
>JAPKFC010000065.1 GCA_028821785.1 Candidatus Poseidoniaceae archaeon
CTTATCCAATATCGGTTTTCTGAACCCATCTAACTCAGTTCCTTCCATCGGAGGCAATCCTTCTCTCGCCCTCTGATCTTGTTTGACCGTAGTCAATACATCAGCTGCTTGAGGACCACCCATTACTGAAATACGGGAGTTTGGCCACATGAAGAGGAATCTTGGATCATATGCTCTGCCACACATACCATAGTTACCAGCACCGTGAGAGCCACCGATAATAACTGTGAATTTAGGAACATTAACGCATGATACTGCCGTTACTAATTTTGCACCATCCTTAGCAATTCCACCTGCTTCGTATGCCTTACCGACCATGAAGCCAGTTATGTTTTGCAAGAATACCAATGGGATTCCTCTTTGACCACACAACTCAACAAAGTGAGCACCTTTCAATGATGATTCAGAAAAGAGAATCCCGTTATTGGCAACAATTCCAACTTTGTGCCCATGAATATGAGCAAAGCCGCAAACCAGCGTGGTCCCATATCTGGCTTTGAATTCATGGAATCTTGAACCATCGACTATTCTCGCGATTACTTCTTTGATAGCCAGTGGTGTACGATTATCATTTGGAATTAAACCTAGCAAATCATTGACATCATGTGCTGGCTCTTCAACTTCAGCAAAGGCTGCTGGTGCTAATTGCCTTGGACCCAGATTCTCAACGACATTGCGAACCATTCGTAATGCTTCATTCTCATCTTCTGCGAAGTGATCTGCAACACCTGATTGAACCGTATGAACTTCAGCACCACCCAATTCCTCAGCAGTAACCTCTTCTCCAGTCGCTGCTTTGACCAGTGGAGGACCAGCAAGGAAAATCGTTCCATTGCCTTTGACTATGATAGATTCATCCGACATTGCTGGAACATATGCTCCTCCAGCAGTACAAGAACCGAGAACTGCTGCAATTTGCGCAATTCCATCGCCAGACATCTTGGCTTGATTACGGAAGATTCTACCGAAATGGCCAATGTCTGGAAATACTTCATCTTGCAATGGAAGGAATGCGCCACCTGAATCGACTAAGTAGATACAAGGAAGGTGGTTTTCATGAGCGATTGACTGGGCACGAATATGCTTTTTTACAGTCATTGGATAGTAACTTCCACCCTTTACAGTTGCATCATTAGCAACGAATAGACACTCTCTTCCGTGTACCATTCCAATACCTGTTACCATACCTGCTGAGTGCGCTCTGCCATCGTATAATTCAAAAGCAGCCAGTGGAGATAATTCCAAAAATGCGCTACCTGGGTCAATGATTCGGTCTATTCTTTCTCTTGGCAACATCTTGCCGCGAGATTGATGTCTTTCGACGTATTTGCCGCCACCGCCATTGCTTGCGACTGAAAGGCGTTCACGAAGTGTTGCGAGTAATCCCTCATTGTGCGACTTACGAGCAATGTAGTCAGGGTCACTACGAATGATGCGCGTTGGTAATCTGTCCATTGCAACCCCTTCAAGACCAGCCAAGTCAAGACCGCATTTAACATCAAAGGCAATAACAACTCAAAGGCAATTAATTATCAAACGCCAAGAATTAATCGGCCAATATCGCGAAGGCCTGGAGCCAAGCCTACTATGAGGACTGCTAAGACGATAAGTTGGCGAAGATGACTTTGTCTGTTTTCAACTCTCATCTGAACAAACATCCAAACGATTAATCCGATTAAACAGGCCTTCAAGAGGGTGAATAACCATGCTCCTTCACCCAAGGTAATTCCGAGCATTTGATTGACATCTCCACCTAATTCTATCACACTATTGGAAACTGGATGTTTTTCTCCATAGCCAAAGAAATCAATTCCCATCATAGTTGCAAAGCCATCAACCAACTGTCCAAAGACCATGCCGAGAACCATTGGAGATGCTAGAAGTGCATTATTTGACAACTTTTCAATCGGATGATCTTTAACTAATTCTTGTTCAAACTCCCAACTCTTGAGACTGATACCTTCAGGGAGAACACCTGCACTGAAACCTGTTAATTTCATCATACGTGCATCTTCAATTCCTTTCTTATACATCCAATAACAAACAATCGCAGGTATTCCAATTACAATTATTACCGGCCATAGAGTGATTTCTGAAGCGACTCGGCCACTTTCTTGTTGCCAAGGGGTGATGACAAATTGTCCCCAATGAGATAGGCCCATTACCAAAGCTGCAACTGCGAAAGAAAACATTCCTCTAGTAATCGCTGGCCAATCTCGAGTTTTTGTCAAGACAAAGAATAGAATGGTGAATGAAGCGATAAGCCCCCCAATCACCAATTGATTACCCATTTCAGCATGTTCTGCATATGCTGGCCGATATAGCATTACCCAGTGTGCAAATAACAGAATTCCTAGTATTGTGAATAGAGTAGTCTGCTTTTTGGATTCAGCCAAGTCTCCTCTTAGTGAATCCCACTTGCCTGCGGAATACTGAGAGATTAATGCGACAACGATCAACCACGCAGTAAGGTGGAGATGTATCACTGGAGAGATGAATAGCCAGTCTACTTCACTGCCGTAGAAGTCCGCATCCTCTAGAACTCTCAATACAGGTGCAAGACTAACCCAGGCGATTAATGCGAGAGTCATCCTATCATCGCAAGGCAATTCCATTTTACGGAATAATGCTTGTAAGGTGATTACGCAGATGAACATGCTAGATGTGTATATTGCAGTATTTTGCGGCGAATACCCAGCATCTCCTGCCACACCTGCATCTTTTAGAATTGGATCCCAGATTATCGGTTTTAGCGTATCAACCCATATCAATTCATTGAACATTACCAAACCGATTGTAATGCCAGTTAGTAGCGCAAGAACCGACCAAATCGCTACTTTTTCTATTGGATGATGTTGTTTTGAAGACAAACACGGTTTGTGATGAGAAAGGATTTGGTGAATCTCATCAACGCTAGACATTTGTTCGCCTCAAGTAATCCTCATAGTCTCTCGGCCATATCCTTTACCACTGAATCCTCGTAATATTAGCAAGTAAAGGGTTTAGACTCTTGTGAGTTGAAACCCGATCCTATACAATGCGGGTGTTACAGAGGGAGACCCATTCAATCGGAATTCAGACGAATCAAGAAATTTAGTGCTTCCGCGAGTTCTTCTGCTTCGATTTTTGTTTTGGATTGAATATCAAACCATGGATTTTCATCATCATCCATTCCATATTCCTTCATTTCATCAGTAAGAGCCAAAAAAATCCTAGTAACTGATGTTTTTTCATAAGTTGTAATCGTTGTTGGTACATTCTCAAATCCTGGTGTATTAAACGTATCATTATGATTTTGCCGAGTATGCTCGATAGTTGCAGGGCAGTACTTTATCGCAGTGATATTCGAGATTAGATTGTGCACTTCGGCACTCGCAAAATTCATCCTATCAAATCGAACCTCGAGGTGGTTCTCATGAATTAGCAATGCTTGCTTCCCCCTAAGTGCACCAAGACCTATCAGAAGAAGTACAACTCCAAAGAAGCCAGCCATGTACTGAGCTTGGCCTAAGTTTTGTGTGACGTCGGTTGCAATACACACAACACCCGATAACAAACAAGCAAAGGCGCGCAAAAGTGGATACTTTCCATTGAGTACAATCTTTACACAATCTTCATCCCAAATTAATCGTGAATTATAATTATCTGACTTTTCATATTTTTTGAACCTCTCTTCAAGGTTATCCATTGAAGTTTCGGGTAGTGACCAAGCGGGTGTGAAATCAACCATATCTGAAGGCTGAGTCGTGAGTGTATAACACTTGACCATGCTAGTGTCTCGAATCCTTGTGAGTCTAAACGAGCAGAATCCTCAGGTCCTGATTTCTCCCTTCAGATGAATTTCTAACCATTTCTCAATTAGTCAGTCAGATTAGAACTGTGTTTGGATTGAGACACCAAGTGGGTTCGTCAGCGGTTGCATCGATAAGGAAGGGGTGGACATCTTGAAGCACTTTTGGAATGTCTACACACCATAAATTCTCGAACAAGGGTGATTCAGGCGTGCCTAGTTTGTTGGTCAATTTACTCCACATCTTGACGATGCCTTTGGTTTTGTGTCGCTCGTATTGGAGCAGCAGAGCTGTAGTCTGAATGAGCCCTTGGATGCCTAGGATGTATTGCTGCTCAACCTCTCTCGCCTTGAGTGACTTCCACATCTCCTCCCAGTCTTCGTGGGCGTGCCAGTAGCGACCTGTGTTGAACTCTGTAATGCCGCCATCAAGCCATCTTTGCTCTTGTTGAGAAAGTGGACATTTAACCGCCATGGTTTGCGCTTCACTTGTTTGCTTTCAAGTTACGCCCCTACAGACCTTTATCGGTGAAAGTTTGGCTTGTGCTGTAGTATCAAGTGTTCTAAAGCAACTGTGTACAAGAATACTAGCGGCGGCGACCGCTTTGAAGCAACACTAACAGGCTCAACAGTAGAATTATGACAACTATTAGAACGATGTTAACCATGTTGATATTCTCTATGATTCCGGATTTCTGTGGTGGTTCAGATTCGATGTCACTTGAATTCTCCTCGACATCATCTGCTGGAGGTTCCGGTGGTGAAGGATATACGCACGAATCGTCATCCACTGTCGCATTCTCATCGTAGTTGGTGGCGGTTGCATTCATGCATCCAAGGATGGGCGGTGGAGGATATACGCACGAATCGTCATCCACTGTCGCATTCTCATCGTAGTTGGTGGCGGTTGCATTCATGCATCCAAGGATGGGCGGTGGAGGATATACGCACGAACCGTCATCCACAGTTGCGTTCTCAGCGTAGTTGGTGGCAGTTGCATTCATGCAACCCGGTATCGGTGGCGGAGGATACTCGCACGAACCGTCATCCACTGTTGCGTTCTCAGCGTAATTAGTGGCGCTGGAATCCATACAACCTGGAATCGGTGGCGGAGGATACTCGCATGAGTCATCGTCAATCGTTGCATTCTCGTTGTAGTTAGTCGCGTTTGTATCAGTGCATCCTTCGATTTCAACAGGCTGGTTGAATGCCCAGTCGAAAGCAGCGTTGATTAACGAACCATCAGTTAATGCTGGGCTATGGCCGATTCCATCCAACTTCCAATGTGTGACTCTGTTTCCCAATGCACAATCAAGATGTTGAAGTTGAGTCGTTTCATTGTTACCATCTCCATCAACCAGATCCATCGTACCCATCTGAGTTGATGCCTCATCACACCCGGAACGATTGGCCCAGTATGTAGCACCAGCAGGGGAAGAGGCATATGATTCTCCAAATATCTGTCCGCCGTTATAATCGATAGTACCGTCATTGGTTCCGTGAACATTGATAATATTCGGAGTCCCTGTATTACTGCAATCACTGAAATCCCCATATGTTGCACCGGCGAAATTGACGATGGTATGCAGTATATCTCCAGCATCACAGGCCATCCTGTGCGACATGAAGCCGCCGTTTGAGTGGCCGATAAGCATCACTCGATTCTGGTCTGCTCCATGATCGGCTATTGCAGTAGAAATCAGCGATGATAGGTAACCCACATCATCTATATTCTGGTTGTAGAAATCGCAACAAGCAGATGTTCCGTTCCAGAAGTAATTGCCATCAGGGTTCTCAGTTCCGTACGGTGTCAGAAGCAAATGCCTGTTGTCATCAACACTGTTGACTCCTCGGAAATAATCGTAGATATACCAAGGGTATTCGGAAAATCCATGCAAGGCAACTACGAGCGGTAATGTTTCATTCTCTCCGATATCTGCGGGAATCCTCAACTCCGCTTGCCTGTCCGATGGACCGATATTTACTACGGTTTGTTCGGATTGGCGCCCTTGGGCAGCTGTGGCCGAGTTCTCGGAATCAAGAGCGCTGGACGGAGAGAACAACAGGATGCTAAGCAGCATCAAAATCGACAACATCACCTTCAGACGGCAGGTTCTCATTGATACTGGCTGATGCTATAGAGGTGTTAATGTTTCAACCCTGAACAATCAATCTACCATTGAAAATATAACGTAGGCAATCTTAATTATTAACGCATTTATTCCCTACTATGCAGCCAGCGCCAGTTCCGATGCCAGTTCCAATAACCCCTGAGCACAAATTGCCCAATGATGAAATAATGTTCAAAGATACTAAAATAAAAACACTCAATGGATTTTTGGGCTTAGCCATCCAGTGGATTGCTCTGCCAATCGTAATGATTTTTTTGTTTGTCACGTATGAGTTGGGCCCATTGATTGTTATTGGAATAATATTACAAATTGCTCTTTCAATTCTTTGGTTCATGATGTTCAACAGCTATTTGGTCATAAATCCGAATGAAGGTGCTGCCATCCAATTCTTTGGTAAATACAAAGGAACGGTGGACAAGCAAGGATTCCATTTCTTCATTAATCCATTATACGAAAAACAAAAAATATCTCTACGAATTAGAAACTTCGAATCTGCTAAACTCAAGGTCAATGATGTTAATGCAAATCCAATTGAAATCGCTGCAGTAGTAGTCTGGAAGGTTGTAGACACTGCCGAGGCTTTGTTTGAAGTTGATAATTATCAGAATTATGTTCAAATTCAAAGTGAAGCAGCACTCCGTGCCATGGCTACAAAATATCCCTATGATATCATCGAAGACAAAGACGTAGGGGGAATCGCACTATCAAGTCACCAAGAAGTCATCGCACAAGAATTACAAATTTCAGTTGAAGCGAGATTGAAGAGAGCAGGAATTCAAGTCTTAGAGGCTAGAATCAGCCACTTGGCATATTCACAAGAGATCGCACAAGCAATGCTTCGCCGCCAACAAGCAAGCGCAGTGGTTGCAGCACGCAGTGAAATCGTCAAAGGTGCAGTTGGAATGGTTGAGATGGCTTTAGAGCAATTAAGTGCTAAAAACATCATCGAATTAGATGAAGATAAGAAGGCTTCAATGGTCAGCAATCTACTAGTGGTATTATGTTCGGAAACCGACACGACACCAATCGTAAACACCGGCTCCCTATAAGATTCGCTAATTGCTAACAGCACTCGATTCATGTGCTGAAAATCTGGCTGAAATAATACAGTGGTCTGATGCTTCTACTTCACAATCGGTTGAGAATGAACCAAGGTACTCATCAGACCCACCATCACCGATAATTATTCTATCATATGCACAAGATGATGATTCAGCAGTGTTGGTATTGGTTCCATCGGGAATTATCCATTGATAGTCTCCATTGCGAATAGCCAATTGATCTAATTCGGAAGACCTTGCATAACTGCAATCTGCATTAAGGTCTCCAAGCAAAATGAAGTCGTCTTCACCAGGATATTGGAACTTAGCCCATTCGAATACATTTACCAGTGCATCAGTCTCATTCAATACATCATCAGGGTCAAGATGTAAGGTAATTAATACAAAAGTGTGGTTAAACTCAACAGATACGAAGCTTGCTGCAAATGGCTCTCTGGTAAACTCACAGTCATTATTTGGGTAGTGATTACCAGAATCTAAGGATTTTATGGTCTTAACATCATAATAGAAAGCATATTGTTCTGAAATTTGGGAACTTGACTTATTTTCACAAAATGCTCCAGTTCGATTAGATAGAACCATTCCATACTCAGAGATTTCGTCTATTCCATCTTGGAGGATGTAGGGTGCTGTTTGTTGTATATCCTTTATTTCCTGAACTGCGACGATATCATAGTTGCTAATTTTACCTGCCATCTCAGCGACTCTCGTCTCATTTTCAGCACCTGAAGGGCCGAACCTCTTCACATTCCATGAAGCGAATTCAAGATCATGCAGGCAGTCTCCGTCTCTGATTCCAGATTGATTAACCGTAGATAATTCTCCATCACTCGGAAATGAGGATGGGTTATCTGAACAATCAGATACTTGTTCAACACTATTCGTTACTGGGGTAAAGGGTGCAAGCACTACCATTAATGCTACACAAACAGAAGCGATGCCAAATCCCAATCCGAAATGTAGCCAACGAACAGTTCCTTCATTTTCTAAGGCCAAAGTCTGCCTTTCAGTAGTGGATTGCCAAAAGTCATCTGAACTCATGACAGGGCCTGACATGATGTGCCCTCAATGACAAAAGGTATCAACAATCCGCAATCAATAGTGACTGCTCAGGAGTTTAGACTCACAAGTGTTTGAAGATACAAAATTCACGAGATGATGTTTTTGTACTTAATGAAGTAATATCCGAAAAAGAGGACAAACATGACAGCAAATGATTTCCACACCCAAGGTCGTTCTTTCGGGAAGAGATAATCATTCAAAGACAATGGATCTAGATCTGTAGATTTTGTATCCTCAAGGGTATCTTCTGCGGTTGAAGGTATGTCGTCCTTTTCTGAAATCTCCTCTGTTTCAATTTTAGCCTTAGTAGTGGTTTTCTTAGCGGAGGTTTTTGCGGCTGTTGCTGCTTTCTTAGCCTTGACTGGTGCTTTCTTAGCAGCCGTCTCGTTCACTTCTTCTTCGATATCTTCTTCGGTCAAACAATCACCTCCTTGGCGATTAAAATCCCAAGTATTATCGTTGCAATGATGTACATTCCAAATGCTGTATTTGTCCATTTGACGAGGCCTATGCCTTCTCCATTGATGAGTGTCCAGTCCGTGTTTTCTTCATCATCAGGGGGTTGCATTGCCAGCATGATTTTTCTCTCAATTTCAAATGCTAGGATAGCACCAAGGAAAAATCCGGATATCAGTTGACTTATTCCGAGCATCGGCTGCAGGATTTCAGTGATGACAGACATAGCACCCGCTAGTGACATAATCATCATCGCTCTGCTGAGATTTGGAGCATGTTCAGTTTGAACCATGCCAAATCGGACCACAAGGAAGAGAACGATGAGAGGTCGAGCAAGAGATTGCATTGTCCCGTGAGTGAGTAAAATAAATGATTCACGAATGTCTTCTTCATTGAAAAATCTTGCAGTGCTGTTGTAGTCTTGCGATTCACCAGAGAAAAATATGAAGTGAATAAATCCGAGTATCAAAAATCCAAGAATGGTTCCTCCAAGCAAGACTGAGCCTCGGTTACGAAGATAGATGATAGACCCGATACTCAGCACAAACATAGGTAAGACAATCATTCCAATTTCAAACTTCCCAATGAGATCAGCCACTAAATACAACGTCGAGGTGTCAGGTGTTCCATTGGAATAGAAGAAATCAGAACTTTTGAAGAATCCTACCCAATCAAACCAATTCTTTCCACCCCAAAGGATGAGCGCCATAACTGCAAACAGTCCTGCTCTATCAGTCAGTGCTTCAGTGCGGTCTCCAGCGCCCTCTGGCGAGGTGAGGTAGTTCCATGCCAAGTAGGACAGTATGACCATGAGTACCGCTGGGGCGAGTGACCAAAACGGCCAGAAGTAGACAAACCAATCTTCTCCCGTTGGCGGACCCCATGTGTAATAGGATTCCAAGAGGGCAAAGGATAGTCCAAAAATGACACCGATTTTGTAGTTTTTGACATTTTTGAACAGAGGCATTGGTGTGGACAAAGTGGTGATAATAAAACCTACAATCGCAGCTTTCCACAATGTTTCAAGAACCATGTGTGTGACTGTATCGTACCATTCTCCGAGGAATATTTGCGCATAAAATTGCCCATAAGCGATGTTCATGGCCAGGTGGCAAAGCAAAAACCAGCACATCATTGTGGCTCCAAGTTTCTGTGTCCAAGTACGATCATCTTTCTTTTGACCAAGATAAAGGATGAACAGAAGAACCATGATGTCAAGTATTATTGAAACAATAGAAATGTTCTCTACCATAATAAAATACTTCATTTAATAGTATATAGTTTAAACGCCGGCACAATCCAAGAAAGGCACCTTTGAGTTAATGGGAGTCAACTGCCGATGGTTAGGTAAGTTCGCTTGGAGTTATGGCTCACAAGCACGAACTGAAAGCCTGAGCAGACGGTACGGACGCGTGAGTTTCTCACGCTAGGGTGTACAGAGGGTTGTGGCAAGTTGGGTTCAGACTCACAAGACTGTAGTTTTGAATTTCGCGTAAAATACGACTATTTCTCGAATGATCTCGTCCAAGTTGCGAGTTTCATCCAATCTTGTTAGCAGTGAAATCTGTGGGTCTTTGGGTAGAGGTTTTTTTCCTCGACTGAACATATATTCGTAATTATTGTTCAATTTTATTCTTGCACTTCCCCCAATTTCGTAGA
>JAPKFC010000010.1 GCA_028821785.1 Candidatus Poseidoniaceae archaeon
TACGATTTCGATTCCAAATGGACTTGACCCAATGACAAAATCAATTATTGTTTATCTTGGAGTATCCGAGCATAGACCAATGATATTAGATCTGCAATATGCGACGACAATAATCGTTGAGCAGCCAGTTTCAATAGAAATGAAATATGTTACACCAAGTATCAATAACACCGGAGTTACAGTTTTTTCCACTATCTGCGAAGCACCTCAGGGGGTTTGCTTTGAGGAATTCCATCCGATAACATTTAATCAATCTGATGACAATGGTACTGTCACAATTACGTTAGACCCATTGGAAATGGGAATTGAGGATGGAATCTATCAAGTGGAATTTTATATTACTGATGCCTTGTTATTAAATTCAAACACTGAAACTCTAGCAATAGTTCTTGATACCCATGCTCCAATAGTAAATCTGAGTGGCTCAGAGCAGGTCATAGAATCGCAATCTATCTTTATTTCAGCCTTTATCGATGATGGCTATAGTGGTTCGAGTGAAAATATCGTTTGGACTATTCATTCACCAGATGGTAAGGTACGCAGTCCTACAAATGAAGAAATTCAAGATGAGTATACATTGAATTTAATTCCAACCATTTCAGGAGAGTGGACTATTGATTTACTTGTAAGGGATATAGGAGGTCACTTCGTTACCACCAATCATTCATTCAGTGTATCTAACAGCGCCCCTCAAGCACACCTTACACTGGATGGTTTTGAAGTTCACAATGGTAGTTCGTTAACACCTGCAAATACAGATAATTGGGTGTTAGACGGCTCTGCAAGCTCAGACACATTGGATGATATGCAAACTTTGCAGTATGTGTGGTACATAGATGGA
Organism: Candidatus Poseidoniaceae archaeon; assembly: GCA_028821785.1. Lineage (GTDB taxonomy): Archaea > Thermoplasmatota > Poseidoniia > Poseidoniales > Poseidoniaceae > MGIIa-L1. The sequence continues at coordinate 842 of JAPKFC010000010.1, forward strand.
AATGCTAGATTAAGTGGAAAGTCTATATTCACTCAAGACGACTATTCATTTTCAGGACATAACGAGGTAATACTAGTAGTGACTGATGATGATGGAGCGGAATCACAAATTAATTTTACAGTTTATGTTGAAGAAGAAACTATTACAGGTAATAATTCCTTGATAGTCATCGGAATTATTGGAATGACAGCATTGATATCGGTACTTTTAGTGATGCGAAATATGAGCGCTAAATCCAGGGGTTCGGCATCATCTAGAGATATCCCGAAATGGGGCGGGGCAAAAAATGTGGATGGTGAACAAAATGATGAATCTCCAGATGCCATCGATGAAGGGGACATATGGGCCAACAAATCCCTTGAAGATAATTCCTAACAGTGCAACGGTTGAAAATGGGGTGGCCCTTGGCTGTCATTATGTTCGAGACGGCGATGTTGCAGATTGGTGAAAAACCTGCAGCTATTAGCATCGATGAGTTTCGTTCTCGGCAAAGCAGATTGTTATCACAGTTGAGGCCTGATGACCTGTTAATTATTTGCCCAAACATGGAATCTACTCGTTCCAATGATGTCCATTACCCTTACCGTAGTAGCAGCGACATGCTTTATTTATCTGGCTGGAAAGATCCAGAATCCTTAATGACAGCACATAATGATGGAGAATCGTGGATTGTTACATTATTTGTCCAACCAAAAGATACGCTCAAAGAGATATGGGAAGGTCGAAGAGAAGGTGTTGAGGGTGCATTAAAAGGATGGGCAATCGATTCTGCACATCCGATAGAAGACGCTTCCACACTATTAGCACAAATGATTGCTAAATCAAATCGAGTCTTGCTTAGAAGTGGTATCAATTCATTTGTAGATAATATGGTCAACAATGCCATTGAAAGGAGAGATAGAGGTCGGCAACAGTTCGGAAATGGACCGATCTCTATTGAAGACCCATCAGCAAAAATTGCAGAATTGAGATTGAGAAAATCTGTAGCAGAAATTTCTCAAATGCGACATGTATCACAAATTAGTTCACTTGCTCACGAGATATCAATGCGTCATTCCGCAGTGGGTAGAAGAGAGTATCAATTACAATCGGTAATCGAGGGCTTCTTTTCTTACGCTGGAACAAGTGGATGGGCTTATCCTTCAATTGTAGGTTGTGGAGAAAATGCAACTGTTTTACATTACACCGTAAATGACGATATCTGTCAAGATGGGGAGATTATATTGATCGATGCAGGTGCAGAATACAACGGCTATGCCGCAGATATCACACGTTCTTGGCCAATAAATGGAAAGTTCACCGCCCCTCAGAAAGAGATTTATCAAATCGTTCTCAATGCACAATTAGCAGCGATTGACGAGTGCCGAGTAGGAAGGCCCTACAACGCCCCTCATGAGGCTGCTAGAAGAGTTCTAGCGGAAGGACTGATAGAATTAGGGGTAATTACTCAAACTTTAGATGACGCACTATGCATGGAAAACGGCCAACTCAAAATGTGGTACATGCATAACACCGGCCACTGGATTGGTTTGGATGTCCATGATGTTGGAATATACAAACCGAATGGCGAACCGCGTTTGCTCGAAGAAGGAATGTGTCTTACCGTTGAACCTGGACTATATTTTGGAGATTGGAGGCCAGATGTAGATTGCCCTGAAAGATATGCAAATATCGGTATCCGTATAGAGGACGATGTTCTTGTCACTTCTACTGATCCAGATGTATTGACCAAAGATTGCCCTAAAACCATTTTAGATTTGGAATCATTGATTGGAAAAGACTTCGAGTAGGTGATCCGTTTGGATTGGGCTAAGATATTAAAGCAACAGGCCGATTGGTCAAAAACTAATAGTTCTGAATATAGATTGACTCCTGAACAGGCAATTGAGTTGTATGATAACGCTCCATTGCATCAATTAATGGCAGCGGCAATGGCTAGAAGAAAATCAATGCACCCTGAAGGAAATGTAACTTATCTAATTGACAGAAATATAAATTATACAAATGTCTGTACAATTAATTGTCAATTCTGTTCTTTCTACCGTCCTCCAAACCATCCGGAAACATACACTCAAACTTTTGAAGAAATTAGCGCTAGGATAGTGGAATTGGAGGAAATTGGTGGAAGTAGAATTTTGATGCAAGGAGGTGTCAATCCTGAGTTACCGATAAAATGGTATCAAGATTTAATTACTTCACTAGTGACAAATCACCCAACTATTGACTTAGATTGTTTTTCACCAATTGAAATTGAAGGTATTGCTGATGTTAGTGGTTTGACGACCCTTGAAGTTCTCAAAAAATTCCAATCTGTTGGAATGCATGGACTTCCTGGTGGTGGAGCAGAAATGCTAGTTGAGTCGGTTAGAAATGATGTTTCTCCAAAAAAAGGTCTACCTAAGAATTGGCTTAGAGTTATGAAAGAGGCACAATCTCTTGGATTAACTACTAGTGCCACTAATGTGTTTGGTTTCGGTGAAGGTGCAATCGAGAGGGTCGAACATATGCTTAGATTAAGAGAATTACAAGACCAATCTTTGCAACAATACAAGATAGGATTTACATCATTTATCGCTTGGCCAGTTCAACTTGAAGTAAACAGTTTCGGAAGGCGCAATAAAGGGCAAAACAAATTCGAATTAGGTGCAGGTTCAAGTGAATATCTCCGCCATGTAGCAGTGTCTCGACTTTTCCTTGATAACATTGAAAATATTCAATCATCCTGGCCAACAATGGGTGTCGCAGTAGCCCAAATGGCATTGCTAGGTGGTGCTAACGATGTTGGCTCTACAATGATGGAAGAAAACGTTGTTTCTGCATCCGGTACTACAAAATTAAGCGCAAGTGAAGAAGAATTACAAGATGTAATCTTTAGGGCAGGATTCCAACCTATGAGGAGGGATTCAGACTACAATCTACTTCCGACTTCTATTCTAACAGCAGAAGTATCCTCTATGAAAGCGCCTACTCCTATTCAGTAATCAGTTGATAGTTGGGGCAGAATAGACCACATAGATTACAGCTCTAATCTCACGTTGACCATTTCCAATATTTTCACTTGGAGTATATTCTTGACCATTGTACAAACCTCTGTAAGTTAGATGATTATTTCCACCATCCATGTTACTCCATGAAGTGATATCGTAGGTCCACTGCTTTACATCTTGGCCAGCACACCAACCGGCTCGACCATATGGCCAAGATCCATATTGGTTTGCAACTACGCCATTGGCGATTTCAACCTTACATCCATTGGCCTGATTATGAGCAACTGGATGCCATTCATAGGTGTGGCTTCCATTCATGTAATAGTGATGTTCATGATCACAAAACTCTGCACAATTAGCGGCATCTTTATTGAAACCGTGTCCTGTAATTGTAGCAACCAATGAGACCTTAGTTGCCCACGATGGTACTGTAAAATTCATCTGCCTATCATACTTAGATTCGTTATTATATGTCCCATCAAATTGTCCTCCAGAGAATGCGTAATCAGCCTCATATGAGCGCTCACCACTACCCCAATTACTGAAGAGGAATTTTACTGTTAAATCACCCTTATTGGCCCCACCATATTTGAATCGTCTATCTTCCCCATCATCTATCATGAACAAGTATGGTGAAATATCAGTTAACCACATTCCTTCACGTCCATATGTAGTAATCCATCGCATTATTTCAGTATTACATATTGAACTGTTTTGAGCGTCACAGATATACAGATTAGCAAGGTAATCCCATTCGTGACAGCCGCCCGAACTACCATCGGAGTTGCTATGCCTATTTTCCCTATCAGGGCAAGCATGCTCATGAAATACTTCGAGAGTATCATAGGAACTGATATTATTTGTCAAGTCAAATGTAGAATTTGAAAAACTGCTGTATCCACCACTCCAGCCACCAGCATGGTTTTGAAAATCCATAATTGTTACAACTTCAACACCAGGGTCTAATTCTCTCACCTTTGTTGGGAATTCAACATTCCACTGAACCGGCTCAAATGCAATATGGCTTGGATCATTTGCTTGGGTTGGCCAATCATAGAATGAACCGACTTCGCGAGAAAGTTGGAATCGGTCAATTCCCATGTATGCTGGATTGTTGAATGAATTAATCATTTGTCCTAATCCACCACCAATACTACTTGCACGTTGGTCAATATAGTGGATACGATCTTCCCATTTTGTTTCCTCTGAAGGGTTTAGTGCTGCAAGTACAGCCGATTTCCGCTGAGTAACATCATTGTGATATGTTGAATCAAATGAGCCGAAGAATAAGTGAGTATTATCTGGAAGAGCGCGAATCAATTTCCCAGGATTTTGTCCCCATGTAGCAGAATTGGAGCTTCCATCACTATTTGTATATTTGAACATAAATAAGTAAACATCTTCACCATTCCAACCCTGTTCAAAATAGAATGTCCCATCCAAAGTGGGAATACTGAAATGTGGTACTTCTTGCATTGGACCATTCAACGTTGTTGCTGAAGTCCAAGCAATAGGTTGCTGAATAACTGCACAGCCAGAACTATTTGCAGTCCAACGCTGAGGCGTATCAGGACAAATGTCTACATTTGAAAATATACCATCATCATCGATATCGGCACATCCAACTGCGTTTACTACAATGTTGGCTGGAGTACCCTCGCACATATCATAGAAATCTAGGACTCCATCAGAATCGCTATCTCTCTCAATTGATGCACAACCATCTTCGTCAACATCAATGCCAGATAATGGAGTACGTGGGCAAAGGTCCAATATTGCACCAGTTGCATTATAGTCACTTATTCCATCATTATCATCATCATCATCCTCGGTGCTATCGTAGCATCCGTCATTATCAAAATCATTCAATTCATCTCTAATCCAAGAGGTTAATCCCTTAGAACATGAATCAATAGTATCATTTCTTTGATCGTTATCATCATCATCATCTTCATCTAAATCAGAACATCCATCGCCATCCCAATCACTGTATAGATTAGAAGTCCATCCAGTTAGTCCCATCGGACAGGAATCCTCTAAATCGTTAACTCCATCACCATCATCATCTAAATCAAAGGATTCATCATGGCATCCATCTTGATCGTAATCTGCATCTAAGGTACTTACCCAACCGACAGAATTCGGGCAATTGTCGTTGACATCATCAATACCATCACCGTCGTCATCGTCATCCTCATCACGATCCCTGCAACCATCAGAATCGATATCGTCTGTAGTAGAAGAAATCCAACCCTCGGCTTCTCCAATACCATTAGGGCAGTTATCATTCTCATCTAGGATTCCATCGCCATCAGCATCAGTTCCTGCATTTTCAACGATTATAGTTGTCGCTGATGTGTCACTAAGTATTGTCCATTCACCGCAAGTTGCGACAAATGTGATTGTCACTTCTGCCACGCCATCATATAATTCAGTGAGCATTTTCCAAGTCCCATCGGATTTTACATCGACTTGACCTTGACCATCATCACTCGAGTAACTCAAAGAACAACTATCTATGTAATCATGTGTGATCGAGCCTGAAACCCATATTAATCCAAAATCTTCTAACGATAATAGAGACGGAGAATTCAAAATTGGTGCACCTTCAACAGGAGGTGAAACCAATATTTCGTGCGTTGCAATTACTGGTCCATCAACAATTATTGTTTCTGCATTAGCAGCCTCAAAGGTCGCTGCAATACTGTAACTAACAATTTCGTTTGGTATAAAAATAATATTTACGCTATCATCTGATTGTGTCATAGCAAATTCAACTTCTGGATAAATTAAAACTGTAGCGAGCCAATCCCCTTCTCCTTGACTTTCAACTGAAATTTGAAGACTCACAATCTCGTCTAATAATGCACTTGATTGCGCTTCAATAAACAGTACATTGAGACTCATTTGATTGACTACAGGAACTATCTCTTCCTCGGCGATATCATCTGCAGCGCCGAAACAACCAGCGCTCAACATCACGAAAATCAATATCACCGCAGTACTACGCTGATTGCCCATATATTTGCATGGATTAAGCCAACCCTTCAATGTGTTGCAAGACAGATATCAAAAAATATTGGACTCAGTTCTACCATCATTGACCATCAAAGTCTTCTGCTCAACATGTTCGGAGGAATGTTTCACTCTAAGTGGTTCGACCCACAACAAAGGGCCTTCATTTTCCCTTTCAATTTGAACTACAATTTCCCAATGAATTCTCACAAGAGGCGTTATGGTGGTACCCGGCCATGAGTTTTGTGGATTGTTTAGAACCATTTCACCCTCACTGTGCTCAACTTTACCGCCAGATTGCATAACGCGCATAGGGCGTAAAAAGAGCCCGCCTCTCACTCCTTGTCGCTGCATTGGAGCATCTTCTCCTGCTCCGGTGCCATCATCCAAACCCACTTCCCAATGATGAGGTAGTTTGGTAGTTAATCCAGGGGGTGGTTGCCCTTCAATTGTACGATTCAAAGCTGAAAAAACGGCATCCCTAGCCGGAGGTAGTGCACCTACTCTCCAATAAACTGAAATTGATTTCCAATTATCATATATTTTATCAAATTTAACTTTTAACTTCAAGTTTTTATCGGCGATTGCATCACCGATAATTTCTATTTCTGGAATCAAGGGTCGATCGGCGAGGAATCGTTTTTGTTTTTGTAAATCGCTGAAATTTGCAGCAACACGTAATCCGAGAGGAATAAAAAAGAGCGGCACTACTATCAATGCCAGTAACGGGTAATCAAGTAATCCGATGCGAACAGTTTCAGTTCCGATTCCAGGTACTCCGATAGAATTTAGTAAAGGTTCAATGAACAAATATAGAAGTGAAAACAGTAGCACATAAACTACCCTATTGATGAATCTTCTAGCAGTTGCATGAATTGGGTGAGGGGTTAAGTACCACCCTCTACGCTGCTTTTCTACTATTATTGGCCACTCTGATTCGTCCTCGGTGCCATAATCATAGACTTCATGCTTGATTGTATTTCCATCAAACAAATATCTCCGCTCTATCAACCAACTTGATTTCTCTCCTATTTTGAAACTTGGAATTGATTTTGAAACAATTTCCAGAGCTTGCTGCTGGTCAATATCATCTGCTAGGAGTTCATTATTCTTTGAGATTGGTAACTCCGATGCGACTAATCTATGAGCCTCAAATGGTGGGTATTTTACCAAATGTTGTACTTCTAATGAACCCATCTCTAACCCTCATGTAAATAATAATTTGACACCGGCCTTCAGTGCAAGTTTTCGGAATGCAGGTACCTTTTTCAAGAGTTCCATCCCTAATGGAACTGGTTTTTCAATATCTCCTACAGAATTGATTAATTTTAGAACTTCAGGTTTAGAAAAATTCTCAAAGTGCATATCTAATTCTTCATCAGAACAATTGCTAACTAATAAATCCCTTAATGCTCTTGCTTTATCTTGAGTTCTTTTCATCTCATGCCACTTTTTCGAAGTAATTTTTTGTAATTCCTTTTGTGATAATTGATTATTGTTAATCGTTGTTGAAAGATTGTCGATAATCATCTCAATCTGTTTGAATCCAGGTCCGATACCTCCTCCAGTGGTAGGTTTTGCCATACCGGCTGCGTCACCGATTAACATAACTCTATTTTTAACGGGATTCTTTACCATTCCACACGGTATCGGTCCGCAGTATCTTGCAGTTTCTTGAATATCACTAAACCTTTCAGCCCAGAGGGGGTGATTGATTAAATCGTGATAGCACTGTTCAACCGAACGACCCTTCAAATGTTCAGCAGTTGACCATATTCCAATTCGATGAGTACCGAACCCAGAAGGTATAACCCATGCAAAAAAACCGGGAGCAACTTTTGAACCGCTATACATTTCTAGCCATCTATCATCGCTTTTATAGCCTACAACTTCTGCTTGAAAACCAATCATTAATTCTTTAGGTTTACCCATTTTGAAATATCTTCTAGTCCAAGATTGAGCACCGTCACATCCGATTAATAGTTTACATTTCAAGTCAATAATCTCGTTATCCTTATTGATTGTTAATTTCACTTCATCATCATCAACTGAAGCATCTACAGGCATTGAATTAAGCCAAAGTTCTGCACCGGCTTGCAAAGATTGCTGAACAACACCTTGATCAAATCTCTTGCGACATACAACATATGTTCGTGGATTGTTTTTTTCTCCGACTGGCACTAAAGTTCCGCTTGGCCCATGTATTAGTGCCCCATCAATTTCTTGAAGGATGGTATCTTCCAATGATACAGAACGCATTGCTCTTGGATTGACCAATCCAGCGCATTGAAATGGACGGCCAATTTCATTGTGTTCTTCTAGCAATAACACAGAGTGACCTCTTTCAGCCAATAAAGTGGCACAACGTCCACCGATTGGACCTGCGCCAACAATGACAACGTCCCAAAATTGCTGTGTCATCAAACTGCAACCGCAACCGATGAGCCATCAACCTTCTCATGGAAACAAAAGATAAATCGCCAAATATGATGGCAATTAACGCTTAGCGAATTTATATCCAACAGATTCATTTTTCTTTAGGTAAAGAGATGAAGTGAATGGTTTTTGCGTTTTCTTCGAGAGGAAGTCATCAAAAGGTCCGAGAGATTTCTTCTCAATTAATTCCTTTGCTTCTTCGCGTGTTATCTCTCTTTTTGAGATTTCTCGCATTAACTGAATACTACAACCGGAACTTGCCTCCTCTGGTTGATATGTAGTTTCAGTTTCAACAATATTAACGCTATGAATCGGACAAATAGCAACTACACCCGCAACAATAGTGAATTTCTTTGCATCTGCAGGTGCATCACGTGGAGGGAATTCGTAAGTTATTCGGTTTCCAGTTAGAACTAGGAATGCATTGAATGGACGGTTTTTCTTTGATGTGAAATCTTTCAGTAGTGGCGACTTTCCGTCAGTAAGAATCATCTTTGCCTCTTCAGCAGTTATAGCTCTTTTACACATCTCCTTTGAAACGCCTCTAAATTTACAATCATCATAATCACAAGCATATACATTAGTTCCAATACGGATCGTACCATGTTCACAAGCAGGACAAGGGCATAATTCTTCATCGGTTGCTTTAGCGGTTGATTCACCACCTGCTGATATCACTTTACCATCTTCTTCTAAGGTGATTGTCGCATCATAACCTTCACCACTGCGATTAAAGAATCCATGCAAATCAGTTATTGATTTATTTTCAATTAAGCGTGTAGCGGTTATTCTATCGAACCAACGACCTGATGTATCTTTCCAAAATACGAATGAACAACCTTTCTCGCGTCCTTTATTTTCAGTGCATTGGTAAGACAATGTAGTCTCCTTTATTTGGTTACCACATTTTGGGCAATCGCCTAATGAAGGTTCATCCGCATAAAGTTGAACTCGGTCGTGGTCGCGGATTAAATTAACCATTGAAGTCGTCTTGTCAACAATACTTTGCATATATGTTTCTCTTGGTTCTTCACCTCGTTGAACATTTAGAAGAGATGATTCCATTTCCCCAGTTAGTTCAGCCGAAGTAATCCAATCAACAGGGATTCTTCGCAGGACATCAATAATTCTAATTCCATGCGCAGTTCCGCTTATCGAGCCATTACGTGAACGGATAATATATCCTCTATCAACTAACTTTTCAATGGTATCTGCTCTTGTTGCCGGAGTTCCAAGACCTTTGTCCTTTATTGCTGCTGCCAAGTCATCATCATCGATTTGCTTACCAGCATGTTCCATCAATCTTAGCAAACCTGCTTCCTTCAAACGGTTTTTCGGTTTAGATTTCTCTTCTTTGAATTCAGATTCTGTGATATCTGCTTTGCATGGGTTTGATGGTAATGAATTCCAACCTTCAGGTAGATCTTGCTTTTTAGGCTTGACCTCTCTCCATCCAGGAACCTTTAGACAGCGAGATTCTTTGATGAAATTTTCACTTTCTATTGACGCAGTTCTCTTCTGTACATCCCAAGTCGCCTCTGGGTACCATGAAGCAAGGAAAGTTCGCACTATTAAATCATATAATTTAGCATGGTCACCACTGAGTCCATCCGGAATTTTCCCAGTAGGAATTACTGCAAAGTGATCACTAACTTTAGCATTATTGAAATTACGTTTTGTATTGTTCATACCAGTTCCAGAAGAATTTTTTGCGTCAACAATTTTTAATGCATGTGAATTATATTTGTCCTGTGCAGCTAACTTATGGATCGTGTTGGTAATTTCCTCGAACATATCCTCTGGTAAGTATCGTGAATCGGTACGTGGATAAGTTGTTAATTTGTAAGTATCATACAAAGCCTGTGCTACACCAAGTGTTCTTTTTGCCGACCAAGACCAGATGTTGTTAGCCTCTCTTTGCAAAGCAGTCAAATCAAAATTGAGTGGTGGCTTTTCAACAGCGTCTCTATTTTTTTGTGTCACATCAGCCTTTGTATTGGCGGATAAGATTGTCTCAAGTTTTTCTTTTTCAGATGCTTCGATTATTCTATGTGACTTATATTCCGGTCTGTCTTCATCATCTTTGTGCCCGTTTCTTTCCCAGCGAGCATTCCATGTAGCATCACCTGCAGTAAATGTAGCCTCCAATTGCCAGTATGGAACTGGTTGATGTGCTAGAACTTCTAACTCATGATCAACTATCATAGCAAGGGTTGCGGTTTGCACGCGCCCGAGCGAAATAGCGCTCTTTTCATTTCTTTTCTTAGGAAGGAATGAATTGGCAATTCTAGAACCGTTCATACCAATTATCCAATCAGCCTCGCTTCGAGAATAAGCTGCATCTCTGAGTGAGTTATATTCTTCCCCTGGCTTTCTACCATCCCACGCGTTTTGAATTGAATCCTGTGTCATTGATTGTAGCCACATTCTACTCGTAGGCAATTTAGACTTACTATGTGCTACAATGGTTCTGAAAATTAATTCACCCTCTCTAGCAGCGTCACAAGCATTAACAATCTCAGTTACACTTTTATCTTTAATCAATTTTGTAATAGCAGTAAGTTGTTTCTTTCCTCTTCCACCTATTGCTTTATACTGGAATTCCTCGGGAACGAATGGCAATCTGTCCACTGTTTTCCTCCAATCTTTAAAATCTGCATCATAGTCGTCCATGTACTTTAATTGCAATAAATGACCTATTGCCCATGTGACAACCAAGTCATTTCCTTGCCAATGAGTCTCATGCTTAGTATTAGCTCCAAGCACATTAGCAACATCAGCAGCAACACTTGGTTTTTCAGCGAGGATGAGAACTACCATGAATTTGAAGGCCAATGGCGACAATACTTGAACCCTCTCTAAAGTAGATTTGAAAGGGTCCGTAAATAGATACTTTAGTATCTAGTCAAAAGGGACAAATTTTTTTTTGAAATTATCACGGTTGGCGGGAACTAATATTTCTTGTGACAATTCTCTGATTTGATTCATTCCATTTTTGTTCTGAGTTAGGACCTCCACATCCGACACAACCTGGGTATCCAGCAGATAATAACTCTTCACAAGTATCTATGATGTCAAGCCACAAATTATTATCACCCTTGATCCAAAGAATATCTGAATCAGGTTCATTGTGAGAGATTTGCATTATTCTTCCACTGAGTTCTTCTTCCAGAGTTAACATTTCAACAGCGATGCCTGGTCCTTCGATGATTTTCGGGAATGTTAACCGGGATGGTTGTTTTTCTCCAAGCCCTAGGATCATTTCATTTGTGATAGAATGATATTCTGTTGGAATTATAATTCGTATTTCCTTTAATCTCAAAATCCTTCTCGAGGCCTCGCGCAGTGCTGGCCATTGAGGGTCAGTGATGCGCATATTTGTGGCCATACAAGCACAAGTCTTGAAGAATACCTTTCATCACCCTCCTAATATGGGACTTGGTTACAGCATCATCGCCAAGCCCTTATTGGCAATTCAAGATTCAGAGAAAGCGCACAGTAGAGCCCTGAAATTATTACGATTGATGGTTTCTAATCCAATAACTCGGAGTTCAGTATCGCTAATGTACAAACCATCTAAACAAATTCCAACTACGATATTTGGCTTAGATTTCAACAATCCGTTCGGAATTGCTGCTGGAATGGATAAGAGAGCAGAAGCATTGCGTGGCTGGGAATCATTGGGTTTAGGGTTCATGGAAATTGGAGGAATTACAATGCTTGAACAATTGGGTAATCCAAAACCTAGAATGTTTCGGGCAGGAAAATCAAAGGCTTTAGTAAATCGAATGGGCTTCAATAATCCTGGTAGTGAGAATATAGCAATACAACTCAATAAGCATTTTTCTAAACACGGACAGCCAAAAATTCCACTTTGGATAAATTTGGGTAAATCAAAACTGACCAAACTTGAAGATGCAGCTGCTGATTATGCAACTACAATGCAACGGTTATGGAAATATGCGGATGTTTTTGTCATAAACGTCTCATCACCAAATACTCCTAATCTCAGAGAATTACAGAAAGATGATGATTTGAAGGCGATAATCGAATCTTGTAAGGTTGTTAATGAATCTGAATCGAAGTTACATGGAATCTCTCTAAAACCAATATTGGTTAAGATTTCACCAGATTTGGATGATGACCAATTGATTGCAATAGTCAATACAGCCCGCTCGAATGGCTGTAACGGCATTATTGCATCAAATACTACCACGAGTCGCCCAAGTGAAATTAACGCCAAGGAACAGGGGGTATTCACTCAAACTGGTGGCATGAGTGGTTTGCCAGTCCAGCAAAAATCTACAGAAATGATTTCAAAAATTTATAAAATGACCAACGGAGAGTTCCCAATAGTCGGAGTCGGTGGAATAATGTCTGGGGAAGATGCATGGCAGAAAATATGCGCTGGGGCATCCTTGATACAAGCCTACAGTGGATTTGTTTTTGAAGGAGCGTCCTTGACAAAGCAGGTAGTAAATGGAATTGATAAGAAAATGAAGCAAAACGGTTATTCAACGTTAGATCAAGCCATAGGCAGTTCTCACAGAGGTGACTGAATGCTTGCAAGAAGAACAAGGTTCCTAATCATTGGTGGATTAATTACCATCTTCCTTCTTGGTGTAATTATATTAGAAGCACCAGAACCTACCAGAACTGTAGATGTTCTAATGGATGACCCTGATTCACTCATTGGCAAATCAATTGCTATTAGAGGTGAAGTTTCCGATGGAAGCATTGACAATGAAACATCAACATTTATTCTCCATGGTGATAGTGAATCAGTTATTATTGATTTTTCACAAGCATCAGTTTCCAATGGACTTGGAGATAATAGAACGGTATACGCTGAAGGCATTTTAAGATTTGAAAATAATCAATATACCTTTGAGGCAGAAATTATCAAAACCTCCTGTCCATCAAAATATGAAGAACAAGTTGAACAAGAATCGGAATAATATTCCTGCTGCCAAAGCGAGTTGTTCAAATATAGCCTGTGTTAGGATTGGATGGGATAGGTGGGGAGCTAGGCGTACCCTATACCACAAATCGTCTTTATGGTGGGCTGAAAGCCTTGGGGCGGCGAAAGCGGCTTATTGGTTTCTGTATGCGGACATTGATGTCTCGCCCCCACATGATTCGGGTGCTATGAACCGTCTTCGGAAGAAAACGGGAATTAGATAACCGAGGGATTAGGTCAGGCCGGGAACGGAGCAGCCCTACTCGGGGCCATGAGTGCTGTGGGGTTTCGGGATGGAGGAAGTGTACAGATTTGGCTAATAGGAACGCGCGTCCACCCTCGGATTCCCACCTTTTGTAATGTCTAGTTCTCTTTTATTCATATGTCAAAGATGACATCACAATACCATCCAGGTCCTTGAAACGATGGAACTTCTGGCCATTTACTCAAAATCTCTTGTTGCTGAGATACTTCTTCAAATTTTAACTGGTGACTTGTTACAGCCTTAATTTCAATTTCACGGGTAATTAATTCACAATCAATCCATGAAACTTGAGCCTGCAAATTCAGTTTTCCGTTTGAATGGCTGATAATCACTTGTCCATCAACAAACCATTGTTGTTTGATTTCGCTGTGATAAAGAATTTCGTCCAGCCATTTTAACAAAAGCAGATCATAGTAAAATTCATCTTCTCCACAATCAATACTAACATTCCATTGCGAATTGTGTCTTAGATGCTTATTTAGATGTGAATTCGATTCATCATCCAATAGAATATTTTGCATCCCAAGGGCAGCCTCCACCATCAAATTATTTGGTGAATTAGAAAATGCTCGTAAACCGATATCTGCTGTGGTTGGCCTTGGCCAATAACTCATAATATCACCTCAACGCTTGGATACTTGGAGATTCCAAGCCATTTCGCCTATTCTATCTACTAAATCGTCACGATTCAATACAAATGAGTCTGAACTACTTGCTGCAAGAATACATTCGCATGCCGCATTTACTAATTGAGCTGTATGTGAAACGCCTAGTTTTTCTGAAATCGCAATTGCAATAGCAACCACTGCAGCATCTACCAAACCAATCATTTGTCGCAGGTCAGTCAATGTACATTCTGCATGCACAGAACTTCCGTCTGCGGAATAGATTGTAACTCCGGCTGCTCCACAAACGACCACCAAATGTTTCCAATCATGATTTTTTATTAGCAAATGCGCAGTATCATCACCACTTTCTACACCCAAACGTCTACGCATTAATTCCAAACCATTGGCTTGGAATATTACCCAATCAACGCCATGAGTATTATGTAATCCTGTTAATTTAGGGTCGGCTATTACGGGGATATTATCCTGTGATGCAGCCTCAATAATTGTTTTGACTCCCTCTTCAACGATAACTCCTTGTCCATAATCTGAAAGAATAACTGCTGTTGCTTTATCAAGGTGAACTTTGGCTTCTTCAAACAATGCCTTAATCGCTTCACTTGGAATAGCTTCATCACCTTCAATATCCCAGCGGAGAAGTAATTGTTCTTCGCTTACTAGGCTCTCTCTGGTTGCAAGGAGTCTGTTTTTTACAGTTGTAGTTATACCTTCAACGATGGCGATCCCAGATGATTCGACGCCCTCATCTTCCAAAGAATCAAAAATGCTAATTCCAGCTCTGTCATCACCGACAACGCCGAATAGATGCGTTTCAACACCCATAGAAATCAATCCTCTTGCGACGTGTGCAGCACCGCCAACATCCTCTTCTCGACGTGTTTCTCTCAAAACTGGTACAGGAGCATTAGAATTGAGGTTATTAGCGTAGCCATGGATATACCTGTCCAGTATAATATCTCCAATCAAAACTACCTTACTATATTCAATTGATTTCACTTGAACTCTTAATGCGTTGAGCTGGTCGTGGATTGCGACTTCATCATCGGTCATGCCCATTTCAAGTCCCCTCGTAATGGGTGGTTATGGGGGCATCATTTGATGCTATCGCGTAATTCAGCAAGAATTTCAGCATGTTGCAATTGTGAAATGTTCAAAGTTTTTTGTAATGTTTGTAGCATTGCGTCTTCATCAGCAGTAATTATTCCATCTGCTAGCGCAGTTTCTAAAGTAGCACGATATGTTATGATATTTTGCGGTAATACAGGTTCCTCTATTGCAATTTTTAACAATCTTTGATGTGCTAATTGATCTATTCCAAAGGCAACTCTTACCGTTTCAAGTAATGCTATTTCATCTTCAATTAATTCACCATCTACTAATGCTTGCTTCAACATATCAAGGTAAATTTCTTCAGGTGGTGGAACTTTTTGGCTACGACGAGATTCAGCTGATAGTCTACGAACTCTTTCGGGGTGCATCCCCAAGAACTCTACAACTTCAGATAGTAATTGTTGCTCATCTTTGGTAATTTTTCCGTCTTCCCATGCCCTTGCAAATAATCTTCGAACTAATTGTTCACCGGCCTGAGCATCGAGTGATGCTACTCCATCTGGATTTGAAACAGGGGAAATAACTGGGTTTTCATGGAATATCATGGCTTCATCGATGTGAGATAGCAAATCAAGAGTCAATTGACCGCCTTTTCTCAACTCAGATATTTTTATGGAAGAACCATCATTTATCACTTCTCTAGAGAGAATCTTATTTCGTAATAAAGATGCCCTATTACGCCCTTCAGAAGTCAATCCATATACGATTCGCCTTTGTTTGGCCCCCGGAATATGTCGCTTACTTGAAACTAGACAACCATTGCCCTCCAATCGTTTCAGAGTTCTTGGAACATGCTTTCTTTGAACATGAACCGCTGCAGATATTCCAGCTTGTGTTAATGACAGGGGGGCTTCCCATTCACCTTCCGGTAAAACATGGTCGTGAAGATGTAATAACATCCTCTCTTCAGTGGTTAGTGAACCTAGATAACCGTCAACCACTGAATCCCCTCTATGCTGGCTAAGATAGCGAAAGCACATAGGAACATCGGTTACAAGTCATAGTGTAATTCACCACGGAGTCTACTAATTGATGTGATTGATTCTCCGACGCACTCAATTATGTGGGTTGCTAGCCGACATTATGGGGGACCAAAGTCGCAAGTTTACGCCAAGGCAACGTAACCGTCGCCCCCTTGGCCAATCATCAAGCAAAAATCAAGCACCTGCTAACCCTCTTCCCGCCCCGGTTAAGAGGGGTGATTATTGGTATGTTGCAGCACCGTTATCCTCAAGATTATACCAAAAAAGTGGTCTTGGACAAACAACATCTGACGGGGGCATTCTATTGCTTAGCGAAGAGGTATTATTCTGTCATTGGCATAGGCATATGCCTCTTCCATACGATTCATGGTTTACCGAACAATTGGATTTAGATTCACAACACATTGCTCGTGCGGTAGTTTTTGATGTTGCAAGGAGTGGTGGCGAATTGGTAATTCCATCAGTTCATCTCAAAGATGAATTGACTGAAACGATTCACCCTAGTACATGGGCAGTAAGATGGAGAAGAGATCAATCATTTGGCAAAGAGCAGCCAGAGGCACAAGCGAGATGGGCTTGCACTACAGATTCGGTGGATATCGTTGAATTATTAGAGTGGGCGAGTAATGTCAAATCAGAAGGATATATTCCCGAATTATATATTGTTGATGAAGAGATGGATGTGACTATGTACAGGCTTGACAATATTGATATGGAAGGCAATCAAAAAACCTGGAATCAGTTAACTGAAACAGAGCAGGATTCAATACGCCAATTTTGGTCACAGAAACTTCCGTGGGGTGATGGCTGGTACATCCCTTCTCAGCAGCAATGGGCATGGACTGCAGTTGGTGTTGAGCATATGAGCGGTAGACTGTTGAGGCGAGAAGAGGGTGAATGGCTTGCAAATATACTTTCAAATGACAATCAATCTTCCAATGTAGATTCTCTTTTCGCTCACTTGATGGCAAAAGGGCTAATAATCCGACCTGGATTCAAATTTGGCTGTCGTTGGAGAGTTTATGATGCTGCAGTGGAGAAATCCCATGCTCCATGGCTAGTACAAACCGAATCGGATGCACCTTCAACTTGGGAGGGGGTTTGTCTTTCCGTTAGATTAGCAGAAGGTGTGCACAAGAGTTGGGTCTGTATTATAGCGCAGCAAGATGATTGGAATTGCCTCCAAATAAAGCGCTGGTTACCTGGAAAAAATTAATCAATTAATCTTCCCCATGGATCTAATTGTGGATGATTTTCTTCGATTGGATCAATACTAATTTGTTCATTTATTGTATCAATCTCTTGTGTATTATTAGTTTCATTTGAGATTGATTTCTTCTTATTAATGGTGTCCCGCATTCCAAGAATGGTCCATAACATCGCTAAAGCGCCTGCTACTGCAAGCAGATTGGAAGGCTTTCTCCATTGTTCCAGTTCTGACGAATCTGATTGCGCAATAAATTCAACAGGGTATTCCCATCTATGTCCGGAAAATGAAACCAGTACGATTTCTCCATTTACAATCATTCCGTCACTAAGTAAACCCTTTGGGTCTATTTCAATAATTAATTGACTAGATTCATCTAAAATTATTTCATCGCTTGTTTCAGCAATGCGTGATAGTGGACCATTAACTTCGACTCTAAATGAATTTGAAAAATTACCTATTGAATCAATTTCTACGGTTATTTGCTGCTGCTGTTCAAAATCAATTTTTCCGATTATTTCGCTTGGAATAGGTATTTTCCCCAGCGTTAATAGCATTGTATTTATTTCAAAATAAGAACTTCCACAAGAAATTGATCCGGATAATACAGACTGCGATTGTGGAGTTCTAGTTCCGTTAATTATGGCAGAAAATTGTTTTGTACCAGCAGTCATTTGAGCATCGCTAGAACTTGCAAAGAAAATTTGATTGCCATCAGATAGTAACAAATCTAATTCCATAAGGCAATTTTCAGAACCAGTCGCAGTGAAGGTAAAATCATCACCAGGAAGAATTACATAGCCATGGTCTTGGAGATCAATATCCATTGAAGGAGAGCAATTAGGGGCAGTAAAGTTGACAAAAAATTCTTCGTTATGTTCTACGGTGGCAACCCACGGAACTAACACTCCATCGTGATCAAAAATCTTTACTCCATCAGCCCCAAAACTACCTGAATTAAATAAATCAGCAGCCTCTCCACTATTGGTTCCACTGGTCATGTCATTTCTTCCGTCCGCTTCGATTACCGATAACCAAGGTTGCGCAGGGTCTCTATTCAATTCATTCTGTTCCACATCACCTACGCTCTTGTCTTGATATGTTACTAGAAGTCCTGAACCGGGTAGGTGTGAATCAAAACCACTATTGCTTCTATATTCTAACCAAATTACTTCTGATTGAGATATTTGAATTTTCAAAGTATTACCCCCTTCACTCATGCCGGTCATTTTGATACTTGGTCCAATGCACGGAGAGATTGCACTACTCGGCCATTGCAAATCCATATTTTGTTGACGCATTGCACCTATTAATTCTAGACTTGCAGCTGTAGGTAAAGCAGGCCAAGAACCCCCGCCATTCCAGTTTCCACTGGCCATAATATCCCAATCTCCAACTCCCTTCCATTGATGAGTTTGGAATGTATCGTGAACTGGGTATAAGTCTAGGGATCCCATTTGATGTAACATTTCGTGCAGCATTGTTCCTATTCCACTTGACCCAGTACGCAAACTAGACATTGTATAGTGTCCAACTTTCAAATCCTTTGAAATTTCTATTGGTTCTTTAAAAGTGGTATAATGGCTCCAAATCCTATCACTTGAACCTGTATTTTCTTCTTGCCCCTTGGTCGTATGTAAAATCAATAACCTATCGACCCAACCATCACCATCTAAGTCGTAGTGACTCCAATTCACAGTGGAAATATGACTTTCAATTGCTTCCTGAGCTAATGCCATTGGTAGAAATTCACCATCTTTATCAACATCTCTTTGCCCATTGACATCAGAACCATAGTCGGCTAGAACACCAGATGCTCGAGTTACATCATCGGCAACAAGAATATCAACAGATGATTGACCTCCACTTATTTGTTCAATATAATCTACTGCACTTTCTTGTAGAATATTTCTTGCTTGTTGTGGACCCCATGCTGAATCCGCTGGGGATTGCTCAAAATCAATAATCAATACTAGCCATCTTTCGTCTTGTTGTAAGTTCAATATAGGGGATTTCTCTTCTGATGATACAATGATTGCGTTTTCACGCATCCATTGCTCGATGGTATCACCATTTGAGTAAGACCACGAACTCGCTAGAAGGAGAACCACTAAAAATGGTACACCAAGTGCAGGTCGCATAACAACGCCTACTGCTCAAATCGTTTCAACGTTGGTGTAAATAGATTCTCAATTGATTATTTTTAAATCTAAATCAAGAGTTGACAACTGCTTAACGATTCCATCAATTTCACATCCGTATGTATTGATAAATGCTGTATCTGAATCAAGTTGTAAGCCCCAACGTCTATCCTTTGCTCTTGAATCTAATACAATTGATCTGGGTAATCGAGATGCCTTTTTCAGTACTTCAACTAACCGGAAAGGTAAATCTTCTGCTAACCAAGGATTGTTTTGGCTAGCGATAGCAAGTACAGCATCAAGTCCAAGTTGATTCTGTGGTATAGTTCGGTAAGATTGAATCTGCATTAGTTCTAATCCCCTCACATCACAACTTAGTGAATGGCAATTTCTCTTGAATAAATGTGGTAACGGTTCGCCATTACATCCGGAAATAAATACATCTGTTATACGTTCTACCCTTACTTTATCTAACAACTCTAAGCGTTCCTTTCTACTGTTACATAATCCATTATATGTTGAAATATTTAGGTCTAGAGTGCTTTTTGAAGAAATGGATTCACATCCGCCATCACAGCGACAATCTGCGATTAAGATATTTCTTTTCGCTCCTTCAAAGTCATATACATGAGATCCAGAATTAATGCCTTTTGGAATCATCGAAGTCCATCTTAACGATATCAATTCCACTGAAAGTATTGATATTAGAATAATACTGAAAACAATCATTCCACCTACTTCTGGCAAAGATAGTGCGAGTAACATTACTAATAATCCATGAACTCTAAGTCTCCACCAGTCAGCAGTTTTTTGATTAAGATTACCAGTTAAACCTGCAATTACCATTGCTAAGCCTGCAATTACAATCAGCATTTGTGCCCAAACTAAGGATATAGCAAATTGTAACATCAATGGCGCATCATACATCGGAGTGAAACCCATTCCGATATTGCTTGCATGACCAAATGAAAACACTCTTGGTACAATCCACAAGATGGTAATTGACATTACTGATAAAATGCCTATCGAGCCACCTATTACCCAATATAAGAACCATTTTTTCTCACTGGGCAATAGTCCTGATTTTGCGAAGGAATATGATTGGTAAACCAATATTGGAATTGAAGATAAGATGCCCAATACTGTTGCAGATAACCACCTGACTGCGCTCCATCTAGCAGGGTCATAGAGGTTTAGACAGTCAGATGTACATGGTTGCATTATTTGTAATAATTGACTCAGTATTGAATCGATCCAATTCATCCATATCGCAGTAAAAATTAGTGATGAAACTAATACCAAAGTCATTCTATTAGTGAATTCATCAACATGAGAATTGACAGTGTTATCTTTATCGGTCTCTAATAACAAAGACATAAGATTACCTCAAGCCATTAAATAAATGGAATGTGAGTGTCTCAAATGAGATCTGTATATGTCTTTTCTGCACGAGCTTGAACTATTGTTCTGTAAACTCCGAATATGGCCCAAAGAGCCAACATCCCGACAACGAGTGGATAGCCATAGGCGAATCCTTCACGTATCGTGAATGCGAATAATGCGGTTAGTAATATCGAAACTATACCTCTGCGGATACCTTGAGGCATGGCTAAACTTCTATCGAGATGAGGAGGTCCACCGCCGAACTTTCTTTCATAGAATTCACCTTGGAACACTGCAGCTACCAGCAAAACCGATAGTGTAGTCCAATAAAACAAATTACCATTGTCAAAGTATTGATCTGCAATATGTTGCTGGCGTTCCGCTTCCAATTCTGCAGGGTCTACATCAGCAACGAATAACGAGTCATAATCTCCAACACTAATTGTTCTCAACGCGAGCCCATCTTCATCATCATTTGTTGCGGTATCCGGTGCACTGATTGAAAAAGATAGGATATTCCAGTGGTCATTTTCGTCTGGTAGACCATCGCCATTAACTGCATTTCCAACTAACTGGAAAGCAATTATGCCGACATCTTCGGCAGGGGCAGTCCAAGTAACAATCCAATCATTACCAGGTGTTGACTGAGATAATGCACCAGGTTCATCTGTAACAGATTGAGAACCATCTCCAGGTGTCAATGTTCCACTATTGTAATCCCATAGCATGAATCCACCTAAGGAATTAGATGCATCTTGTAAAGAAATAGTGAAATCATAACTCTGTCCTGCATCGTATGAACGAGGGATACCAGAGATTGAAACAACAACATTGTTGCTTGGAGAACCACCACCATGACATGAACATCCAGTTTCAACAACCAAATTTCCATTATTTTCCCATGGTGGCCCTGTAGATACTCCAAGAGCAGGAGCAATGAATAGCAGAGCCATCAAAGAAACGATTAGCAAACGACCACGACTTGATATCATAATCTCACCTATTCTTCTCCACCTGCGCTCGCCCTTTGAACATTACTTCTAAGCAATGCCTCTACCGTTCAATAATTCTCTCTGAGATTATGACTAGGCAATCAATTTTCTTTGATTGAATTATTCAATGCAGTCATCATTTTCTTACCATCACCAAATAGCATCATTGTCTTGTCCATATAGAATAGGTCATTGTCAACTCCGGCATATCCAACGCTCAAAGAACGCTTGATGATGACAACAGTTCTTGCTGCATCAACATCGATAATTGGCATACCTGCAAGTGGACCTTCACCGCTGCGAGCTGCTGGATTGGTAGTGT
The DNA here is from genome assembly GCA_028821785.1 of Candidatus Poseidoniaceae archaeon. GTDB lineage: Archaea > Thermoplasmatota > Poseidoniia > Poseidoniales > Poseidoniaceae > MGIIa-L1. The sequence goes on from JAPKFC010000010.1 coordinate 23,272, forward strand.
CATTGGCACCGATGACCACTGCAACATCACAATCTGGGAACTCTGAATTAATTTCATCCATCTCAATCAATTGCTCATAAGGAACATTTGCTTCAGCCAGTAGGACGTTCATGTGACCAGGCATTCTACCTGCAACAGGGTGAATTGCATATTTGACTTCAGTATCGTATTTTTCAGTGATTAAATCTGCAAACTCTTTGACTTGATGCTGGCATTGAGAAACAGCCATTCCATATCCTGGAATAATTATTACTTTTCGTGCACCATCGATCATCATTGCAACTTCATCAGCATCAGAACCTACCTTTGTACGAGTTAAGTCTACTTTTTCACCACTTCCACCAAAGGACTTGAACAATACATCAATCAATCTACGATTCATTGCTTTGCACATAATGAATGTTAGAATGATTCCCGAAGCACCTACTAGTGAACCAGCGACTATCAGTACAGAGTTTGAGAAAATAAATCCTGTGAACGCTGCAGCGATTCCAGATAATGAGTTTAGTAGTGAAACAACAACTGGCATATCAGCACCACCAATAGGTAGGACTAAGATAATTCCAAGAACACATGAAATTCCAATAATAGCCCATAGGTAATCAGAATTAGTTGGTTCTGAAATACTCATGTAAATTAATACTGCAACCGATATCAATAATATGATTTTAACCGGATTTAACCAAGCAGGACCCCAAGTAGGTGTCTTTATCCACTTGCCAAATATTTCTACTCCACCTTTGAGTTTGTACATTGCCAATAATGAACCGGTCAATGTCATCCATCCAACCAGAGCGGATAGTCCAGCAGCAACCATAGTCACAGTCAATTCAAGACCAGCAGGAATTGTTCCACCATCGATATACTTCCATGTTTCAGATAATGCAACCAATGCACTTGCAGCACCTCCAAATCCATTGAACAGTGCGACCATTTCCGGCATTCCAGTCATTTCAACCCTCACAGCCATCCAATAACCAATAAGTGAACCGATAGCCATTCCTGCAATAATTAGAGTCCATTGTGCTCCACCTTCAAGTTGCATACTCGCAACGGTGACAACAACAGCAACAAGCATTCCTAGTGCGCCTAATTGGTTGCCCCGTGGAGCAGTTCTAGGATGACCTAACTTCTTCAATCCCATAATGAATAGAATCGCAGAAAACAGATAGCCAACAGAAATCCAGTTGCTCATAAAGTCAAGTATTGCAGACATATCAAGCACCTCTTCTCTTCTTTCCGGCAATCATATTTAACATACGATTGGTTACTGTAAATCCGCCAACTACATTGATCATAGCAAGAACTACTGCTACGAATGATAATATTCCAGATATGGCGGTATTTCCACCGGCATAAGCAACATTTGCACCAATTAGTGCGCCTACAATACTAATTCCAGATATTGCATTTGCACCACTCATCAATGGAGTGTGTAATGTGGCAGGAACTTTGGTGATTAATTCAACACCAAGGAAAATTGCCAATACGAATAATGTAATGCTACCGATTAATAATTCTGGACTCATTGAACCACCCCTGCTAAGCGTGATTGCTTAGGATGGATTTCACCATCTTTGCAAATTAGGACGCCACCCATTCCACCAATGTGGAAGTCTGAACCTTCAGGTGCCCCAACAAGAACATCATCATCTTCACTGATTACTACTTCTCCTTCCTTCACTAGTGAAGTCATGAAAGTAGTTAGATTGTTTGAATACAACATACTTGCTGTATTTGCCAAGGTACCTGGTAGATTAGCAGTTCCTACAATTATTACGCCATTGCTGGTAGTGATTACTTCTCCAGCAACAGTGTCTTCACAGTTACCACCTACATCGGCATTCATGTCAACTACAACTGCTCCAGACTTGAAATTTGCAACTGCTGATGAAGGTACTGTGATCGGTGCAGGTCTTCCAAATATTCTTGCGGTTGTTACAATTATATCTGCATCGGCTGCAACTCCACATACAGTGTCGTTTACCTTTTGAATAAATTCAGGGGTCAGAGGCTTAGCATAACCAGATTCATCTTCAAAGTCATCCATTCCATCAACTTCGATGAATCGTCCTCCAACAGATTCTATTTGCTCAGCAGCAGACTTTCTTACATCCGATGCATAAACAACAGCGCCTAGTCTCTTTGCGGTAGCGATTGCTTGTAATCCAGCGACACCACTTCCCATAATTACAACTTTAGCCGGACGCACTGTTCCAGCAGAGGTGGTCATCATCGGTATTCCTCTTGGCGTTCTTGCAGCGCCGATTAACACAGCTTTGTATCCTGCAAGATTATCTTGACTTGAATTAACATCCATTGATTGTGCACGTGAAAGTCGTCGAGGAATCATATCCATCGATAGTAATGTGATTCCAGAATCAACACATGCTCTAACATTCTCCGGGCATCTAAAAGGATCTGCGACACATGTTAGATTTGCGCCTTTAGAAATACCTTCAACACCAGGGAATCTAATACAAACGATGTTTGGACAAGATAGTACTTCGGCACGAGTAGAAATGGTTGCGCCTGCACTTTCATATTCGGAGTCTAAATAATTAGCAGACTCTCCTGAACCCTTTTCAACAAGAACTTCAAATCCAGCCTTCAATAATTTCTTAACACTTCCAGGAACAATTCCAACGCGTGTTTCACCTTCAAGTTCCATGGGTACTCCGAGTTTCATATTATCACCAAAATTGCCAAATCCCGCACGATGTACATTCAGGATGTTTGAGGGCAATAGAAGGGGGTTTTTAGATAGCGCGCTTTTTATGGTCAATCTGTTCTAGTGATATATCGAAAAGTTATTGACTTTTTTTAAATAATTTAATAATTATCAGTGCAACTATTTTAGACAATCATACTTATGGAGGTCGGAGTTTTGGGAAAGATTGGGCAAGTGATTCACTATGGCTAATGGACGAAGAAAAATCGCAGTTATTGGAGCAGGAAATGTCGGTGCAACTTGTGCATTCGTATTAGCACAAATGAAAATAGCAGACATTGTTTTGCTAGATATCTATGAAGGCTTTGCAAAAGGAAAAGCACTGGATATGAGCCAAAATTCCAATATTTTAAACTATAATGGAACAATTACCGGTACTGCAGATTACACAGATATTGCCAATTCAGAAGTTATTGTTGTTACATCTGGTTTCCCAAGACAACCTGGAATGTCAAGAGAAGATTTAATCGGCAAAAACGCTGATATTGTCAAGCAAGTTGGAACTGGAATTCGTGAACATGCTCCTGATGCAGTAATCATCATGATCACCAATCCTCTTGATTTGATGACATACCATATGCAACAAGTTACAGGATTCCCTACCGAGCGTGTTATTGGACAAGCTGGAGTTCTCGATAGCGCAAGAATGGCACATTTTATTGCACTTGAACTTGGATGTGCAGAAGAAGATGTTTCACCTATGGTTCTTGGAGGTCATGGAGATACTATGGTCCCTCTTCCAAAGTATACCACAGTTGGTGGAATTCCAATCACTCAGTTGATGAGTGAGGAAACAATTGCAGCAATCAGTGACCGTACTGCAAAGGGCGGTGGAGAAATTGTCAAATTATTAGAACGTGGTTCAGCATTCTATGCACCAGGTTCAGCAGCAGCAATTATGGCAGAGTCAGTCCTCAATGACCGTAAGAGAGTTATTCCAGCATCTTGCCATCTATCTGGTGAATATGGATTAGAAAATATTTACATTGGAGTTCCTTGTATTATTGGTGCTAATGGTGTTGAGAAAATATTTGAATTGGAATTGACTGAATCCGAGATGGAATCTTTACATGGATCTGCTAACTTTTACAAGAGTCAACTCGTTGATATCCTCGGTTATTGATTCAGCTACGAATAATTGCAAGAGATTGTATATCACCCTTAGTAGTAATATTTGCAGGTTTACAGGACATTGTTTCAACTTGGCTAAGCACTTTACCTTGCCTTCCTCGTGAACGCATCCTAGCAAGTATTTCCTGCCCAATATAGCATCCCTTTTGCTGATGAACTAATTCCTCAAGTCCACATGCAAAGGGATGGAACGAATTTGTAATCTCATATCCATTCCATGGAACCTTATTGGTAATTCTCCATTGATTAAATTCTGTAAAATCATCACTGCTAGATGGTCCGTTACCTTTGCTGGCAACTAGTATTGAATAATTGCTGGCAATATTACCGCGAGTTATTTCTCCTTGAGATGAAAAAGTATCGATTTCATTTGCCTTGTTTTCGCAATCAAATTCAATAAACAAATCATTACGTTGTGAGATGTCAGTAATTTCCACATCTTGTCCAAGTATTTTCTTTGAAGTATGATTTAGCAACTTATCTAGGACTGGTAGATGTCCTGCAGCAACAATAAAATCACCCATATGAAATAAAGTCAAACAATCAATAATTTTTGCATTAGAGTCGGTAAATACTGTTCTGATCAATTGACCTTTACTGAGTTCAGCAACCCTATTTGTTGATAATCCATCAATGAATGATAGGACATCATCACCTCTCCATAATGTTAGAGAAGCATCTGATAAGGCCACTATGGGCAACAAAACACCTCAGGAAAAAGATTCGCCGCATCCACAAGCAGATTCAGCATTGGGGTTGTTTATTTTGAATCCACCGCCCATTAATTTTTCAACATAGTCGATTTCAATTCCATCAAGTAAGTGTGAAGAAGCCTTTGGTACAAGAACTCTAAAACCATCTACTGCAATTTCCTGGCAATCTTGTTCTGTTGTCTCAACAATTTGTAAATCATACATGTATCCTGAGCAACCACCACTCAAAACTCCTACTAGCAGTGCGTGTGAACGGTCATCGCCAAAGGCTTCTGAAAGCATATTTTTTGCAGATTCAGAGATGGTTAAAGCAACATCAATAATTTCAGGTGTAACCATTTGAACAGGGCTAACAGTATCACAAGTTCCGCAATCCATGTTAGTGCCTCACATTCCATCTCTATGAACCTGCGCCTTGCAGAACTATGCTTTTTCCTCAATACTGCACTCTATTTCATAATAGCAATCTTGGTTTGAACAGTCAGTACAGACTCGTTGGTTAGAAATAACTTCAACTCCATGTCTCTCTTGCATGATACCTGAAATGATTCCTTCATCAAGTAAGCAAAAAATTCCATTTTCTTCTGGCTTCCCACCACACGCATTTCCATTACGTACTGTGATTTTAGGATTTCCAGCGTCTGTAATTATCAGTTCACCCATTCCTAAACCCTTCCACTTCTTTGCCAAACGATTCCAAAACTCATTATCATCGTCAATATCATTTAATTTCAGTGCTAATTCTCGTCCAATTCTGTTACCTACTGATTGTAGCAGATCGCCTACATCAATCCCCAGCATAGACAATGCTTGAGATTCGGGATTGTCCTGTGGAATGATTTTTAATCCACTTTTTCTCATCTCAAGTGTTGATTTCTTTGTTCCCGGACCACCGCTTAAGTCATTGGCTAAACTATCTCTTAGTTTTGCATAAAATGAACCCTCTCCCAGAGAATATTGTAATGGTTCGGTCATTTCACCATCGATTATTCTTGCTCGCGCCACAGAGTATGCTGAAGCAGCATCCCACTGAATTTGTAATAATTCCTTTTGAGCTTTCAAAAACTCCGGGCTTTCAATTAAGAGGGCAGTATCTTCTTTGCCCCTGCCAGTAGGATTATCTTCACTGTAAACAAATTGGATTCCATATTCATCATCAATGAATCCACCTTGTAGTGAAAGTTGTTCGTGATGGCGAATTTCAATCAGTGGCGACAATTCATCAAAAAATCTAACAGTCTTTTTATCGACACATGCAACTATTTTGATTTCTACACCGCGCTCTAGAGCATCATCTAGAACTTTCTTACCGCCGACTCTTAGGAAATGTAAAATTCCCCATCTTCCGAATAATAACCATACATTAGATTCTGCTTCTGCTAAGAGTGATTCAAATGTAGCCATTATTTGATGCCTGTCTTTAATGACCGAGAATGTTGCTTCATTTACATGACTTTCAACAGACATTATGGCCACGGCTGGACCGGTTGTTAATACTTCTAGATGCTCTTCCATACGCTGTAAATCTAACTTTTGCTTATGGATTAATAACTTGAAAACTTCACTGATAGTCTTTCCTGCAAATCTCATTGGTTTGTCAAGTGTTGCTCTAACCAAACCCTGCTCCTGTAATTTGCGCAGGGAATTGTATGCATCCATTCTTGACAAGCCGATTCTTTTTCCAACTTCACTAGCCTTAGAAGGGGGATTGGAGGCCAAATCTACTATGATTTGGGCTTGTTTAAGCTCTAAGCCACACTCTTCGAGCCGCAGCAAGATGGATGACATGTCGTCTCCGGACATAGAACTAGGTCCGTGCTCCTAGTTTTTCAACCCATCTAATGAATTATTCAGGACTTTTTTCTAATTTTTCTCATCCGTTCTTTGTTTAGGATGGTGCAGCGTCTAATTTGATCTTTAGCTCTCTTGGCTTCGCTAGTCGATAGCCCACGTGGTATTGACTGCTCAAAACATTTTATTGCATCTGGATATCTTTCCATTTCCGCATATGCAGTACCCATATTGTAAAGTGTCTGGCCTCTTACTTCTGTAGGTCGAATAAGCATTGCTTGATGATACGCTTCAACACATTTTGGATATTCTTCCATGTAATAATATGAATTACCTCTTCCATTTAGAATTCTAATTACCATTTCATCATCATCTTTGAAAGATGGCAATGCTCTATCAAAACAGGTTAATGCTTCTCTATATTTCCCATCTTCAATCAATTGAATACCCTTGTTATACCATGCAACATCCTGATTTGCAACAGATTTTGAAGAAGTTTCACCAATTATATTTAGTGATGCAGCATGTGTTGCATCAAGTGCTGCCTTTGCTAAATCCACTTTCTGGTCTTCTACAGTTTCTACATTAACAGGCCTTGGCTCAATTGGAGCCATCAGCAAGTCATTTGCTTGAGATTTATTCTCCTCATGCGCAGGTTCTAAAACTTCAACAGGAGCAATTGGTTCTAGCAAAATATTAGCAGGGCTGTCAGCAATTTCTGCGATAGGTTGTTCCACGACTACCGGTGCGAGTTCTTGAGGTATTAATTCAGCAACTTGAGGAATTTCAGTCTGCTCTACTGGTAATGGTGTTTCCACAGTTACAGATTCTACACCATTATCCATTTCATTTGCCTTAGCATGACACTTCTGTGCTGTTGCAATATCGCCGGCTTCTTCTAGCGAGCGAGCAAGACCTCTCCAATTAGCAGGATTTTCCCCATCGCTTTGGATTAATGCTTTCCAAGTGGTTACTGCATTGTGATGGTCTGAAATGGCAGTATATGCTCTTGCATGTAATATTGAAACCCCTTCTCCAATTATTCCCAAAGCCTCCTGAGCCATTTCTGGACCAACTGGAATTGTCGGTGGTAGGCCTTGAGTCGAATCTAATACATTTGCTTCGCCTTCTGCTATTTCGATCAATACTTCAGCCATCTCCATAACTCTAGCATCTGATGGTTCAAACATTGCAATAATACGTGTCGCAAATAGATATGATTCTACATCGCTCATCTGTTTTGATAAATCGCTTAGTTTGCTTGCTGCTTTTAGATAGTCTGGTTGTGCATCAAGCGCATTTAGATAGCATTTCTTAGCCTCAGAAAAGTCATCTCCTCTTTGGTATATTGAACCCAAATTAAACCAGCCACTTGAGTTGGATGGATCTAAGGTTTGTGCGTGAGTAATTGCAGCAATTGCATGAGTGTCCAAGTCAAGTCTTGCCATTGCTCCACCAGCGACTCTCCACGCATTTGCATTCTCAGCAGCGATTGTCTTTAGATGGGGCTTTAGTATTGATAAACCGCCAGCAGCATCTCCGGAACGAATTAATTCTGTAGCCTCTTCAACAAGAGATTCAATATCAATCTCAGGCTGTTCTATAACTTCCTCTTCAACCGTAACCGGTTGTGAAATAACTTCCTCCACAGGTTGTTGCACTACTTCTTCCGCTTCGGGTACAGCAACCTCTTCAACAGGCTGTGCTGATATTACTGGCTTTGCTTCTAATCTTACTAACACTTCTTCAGTCGCTGCAACTACAGTTGCTGCCGATTTCAATTCCGAATAATCAAGGTTTAAATCTCTATCATGGTCGTGATGTACAGCCTCTTGCAGAACTGCTTCCATATCATCAATGCCAACTTCATCCATTACAGCTACTACTGTTGATTCATCATAGGTGTGAGTCTCTGCTATAATTCTAGGAACTTCGGCAATCGGGATGTTGACTTCTGAATCTTTGCATCTGTTTGAAATCTCTATTAGGGCAGGATGCCCTGGGTAGAAAACTAATGCTTTTTGGGCCACTTTATATGCCTCAATTAAATCGCCCATTCGCTCCAAAACACTGGCTAGATTTGCTGTTGCTGGAGCATGGTCAGGATTCAGATCTAGACAAATTTGGAATGCTTGCTTTGCACCTCGGGCATCTTTTTGAGCTTCTAATAAAACCCCTCGATTAAACCAAGCCATGTCACATGATGGGTCAAGGGCAATTGCTTTGTTAAAGGCTGCCAAAGCACCCTTTGCATCAGATTTTCTGGAACGTTCTTCCCCAACATTTAGTAAAACTTTAACCATTTCTTCGTTATCATCGACATCCTCTAATTCAGGAAATTCGTCATCTTGGTAAACTAAATTGTCTCCGGAGGTGTTTGCATCATCGGATTCTTGTTGCGAACTAACTTCAACCACCTCTTCTATGGCAACTGGTGTTTCTTCAAGCATACTTCCAAGACCTGCAGAACGCATTGCTGCGGACATAGAAGCCATATCAGAATCCGTTAATTCATCTGATGATTGAATTGAATTATCTAGGGCCGAATCGTCTGCATCATCATCAGTCATCACAGTCACCATTCCCTAGGGACGACCTAATGGGGATAAGCATTGCTTCTAATTGGGTCTAAAGTAATCATTTAAAATCAAAGATTATAGTAACACAAATGACATTAACTTTGGCTCATTAGGGTCAGTTAAGAAAGATTGCAGGTGTTAGGAATGTCTGAAGAAAACCCTCGTTTTGATGATGAATTTGGTTCTACATATGTGCTGATTTCTCCCGGGACATATCAGATGGGTAACCCTACAAATAATTCTCCGAAACGAGAATTACCAAGTCATGAAATTGAGATTACACAACCTTTCTTTCTCGGAAAAATGCAGGTTACTCAAATCCAGTGGCAATCGGTAATGAGTGACAATCCTGCGAAATTCAGTGAAGGATGGTCGGCGGGATTACGACCAATAGAAAATGTGTCATGGGATGATGTACAAATCTTCATCGAGAAATTAAATACTCAACATAATGAATCTCCTAAATTAGGATTATATGGGAAATGGAGATTACCAAGCGAATCTGAATGGGAATATGCTGCACGCGCTGGAACGTTGTCTCGATGGTCTTTTGGCGATAAGGATGCAGAATTAGACGAGTATGGGTGGCATGCTGGTAATTCAGGTGCATCGACACGAGAAGTTGGTCAAAAGAAGGCAAATCCATGGGGCTTGCATGATCTTCATGGCAATGTAAGCGAATGGTGTCTTGATGATTGGAGCAGTAACTATGAAAATACACCTAGAGATCAATCTGCAATGGTAATAAATGGTGAAACACGTAAGTCTCATAGGGGCGGGAATTGGTTTACAGAAAGCGATTCAACACGGTGTTCAGCCAGAGGTTCTTCACAGAGAAATATTGCTAAGGATGGGATCGGACTTAGACTGGTATGGCAGCCGGATTGAACAGTTAAATCATTAACTTTGATTCAATGCAAATGATATGCCAACCCTTTACCATAACCCTAGATGCTCGAAATCAAGACAAGGACTTGAATTATGCAATGGTTCTGAAACGGAAGTTATCGTTGTAAATTATCTCAAACAAAATTTGACTGAAAAAGAACTTGAGGGAATTATTTCAAGACTTGATGGTTGCCCTTCTAGACTTGTTAGAAATGGTGATGATGCATTCAAAAAATCACAATATTGCGAATTTGATTTAACTGATTGCACAAATGTATTGATTATTTTACATAACTTACCGCAGGTGATGCAACGCCCTCTATTAGATGATGGTAATCAAGTAATAATCGGAAGGCCACCTCAAGATTTTGAGGAAATTCTAGGCTAGTATTGTTCTCCATCTAGTAATGAACAATCTATATTCATACGTTCATCCAATGGAGCAAGTGTTTGGCCAGATGGAGTAATTCCAGGCCCTATGCTCCACTTTCCATCTAATGGTTCATCGATTACAATCATCAGGTTTTTAGAAACTAATGCGGCGATTCCTAGTGTAGTTCTATTGACGACTGGAGCTATTTCTTCATGATACGTTGAATCTAATTGTTTACAAATTTCTTGAAAAGTTCTCGTCCCATCACACAATTCCCAAAGTAAACTATTCATTATATCAAGAGGTCTTCTCAATTCCTTTGGCGCTCGTAATATTTTTGCAAATACGGATTCAATTTTTTTGAATTTCTTTTCAATACGGATTACTACTTTCCTTCCGCTGATGCCACTGCCTTCAGGATGAGGGCCTATATCTCCATATCTACCCCACCAAACAGGTAAACGGCAAGGGTATTGTTCGAAATAGACGCTAGTTGAAGAATCAATAATTTCAGCCATAATAATCACTCAAAATTCACTTAAAGTCCAACTCAATAAACTAATCATTGAGATAATTCCGCTAAAAGCAATAAGTTTAGTCAACTCTACTTTAGTCGTAAAATTACGCAGATACCATGTTGCTACTCCACAAATTGAAACAACAAATAACAACCCATACCAGAGTGGTGGATATGATACCATATACATCTCCACCAGTGGTTACCATTTTGATTTATCTAAAGATTTCTGTCTAAATATTGCTGACCATAATGCTGCCATTGCTCTTCTGACCAACCGGCTGGCAATCCAGATTCTGGTAATTGAGGTCCTGCAATAATTTGTTCAACAGGTTGAACTTCTTCTGGAGTGCTAAATGACTCCATTGAAGGAGGTCCAGATGGAGCATTGGTGGGTTGATCAGTATCACTGACTGGTGGAGAAAACGATGTTGGCTGTTGTTGAGATGCTGGCGGTCCGCTTACTTGGGTAATAGGAGGCCCGATTGTGGTTGAAATAACCACTTCTTTCCTTTCTTCAACAACTTCATCATCTATTTCTATTTCACTCGTTCGTTTTCTAATCAATACAGCGATCAAGGCGATGAAAACTAATATTGCAAGACCGCCTGCAGCCATCAAATCGGTGCCAACAGTAAAAGAATCATCTTTTTGTGACTGGAAGTATATGGATTGTTTATCTTGCCATGAGAGCGCACCATCTTGGCTGCTAACAGTTATTTCTATTTGCCCTTCCAAGGAACCACTAAGTCGATGGATGTCACATGAGACAAACTTTTCTTGCCCATCAATATGCCCGGCAGGGGTGTTAATTGGATATCCACTTTCATTCATCAATATACCAAGACAAACTACTTGCCATCCATCGGGGACCTTGCTGGTAATGATGTAATTCTCTTCCATCGTAGAAGTACTGGTTAGATTTATCCATAATGGGACTGATATGCCAAATTCATTTGTTTGATTACTTATCGGGCTTGAAGTGGTTGTCATCGAACGTCTTGAGTCAACTAATATCATTGCCTCGTGTTCCAATTCATATGGGCGCAATTCCTCATCTAATCCTCCAACAACTTCGAATCTAACAATAATTCGCGTATTGAGTGGGATCTCCTTAGGAAGTATCATGTCAACATTAAGAGTTGTTTCTTCTCCTCCGTTGAGTGTAATATCAGACCACCCATCTATTGGGAGAGCGCCACCATTTGAACCAACAGAAAAGAATCCGATTATTCCAGGTACTGGTGGAGATGAAGAAATAATAACCCGCACTGCAATTTGATTATCTATAGCGTTTCCAATATTTTGAATAGTTATACTAGCCGATGTAGTAGAATCTGCCATTGCACCAATTGGGTTAGAAGAGTTTGTAATTCTAGGTTGTTTATGTGATGCTGTAATTGCATTAATTTCAATTAGATTATCTGAAGGATTTATGTCTATGCCCATTGAATTAGACATTGCAGTAATTTCAATAGAATGCATTATACCCGCCGATTCGTCCATTGAAATCATAATCCATACTTCGACAATTTTAATGTCTTCTAAGTCATATGATGCAGATAGGTCAATCGGCCCAGTATGGTTTTGGTCAGATAGTCTCATCCACCATTGCCATGATTCAGGTAAATTAGGTAAGTCAATTACAACCTGCGTTGGTCCATTACCGTTGTTTTCGATTTCGATTTCAATTTTGTTTCCGATTCCTGGAGTTAATTTGAGTGGTGAATCTACCAATCTTATGATAATGTCCTCAATTGATTCTACTTCTAAATCATTGAACTCAGTACCCATAAAAGTCATACCACTTCTCGTTGAAGTAATAATTGGAATGATACTCGGTCCATTATCACCTGCTTGGGCATTTGCTGGTGCTGTAACTTCAATTGTAAAAGTCGTTGAAGCGCCAGAATTAATCACTGCATTTGGTCTAGTTGGTTGCTCAACAACCCATAACATACCACCACTAGATTGAACGGACATTTCAAAAATATCTTGCCTTGTAGCATGATTGGTAATTGTGAATGAGATTGTTTTAGTCTCTCCAGCATTTACTATCCAGTCATCTGTAGATTGCGTATTTGTCACTTCAACACTAGCATTGGAAATCATTGAAGCCGAAATATCAATTTCGAGCTCATGGAATCTTCGTGAGTCATTCTGTGAGGTTGCTGTTAATTTGAATGTTGAAATGGTATCAGGAGCACAATCATTTGGCAGAGTCATTGTCAAATATATTTGCACAGGAGTATCAGGTCTAACCAAAATACTACTCGCTTGAGTCCATTCTAATCCTACTTGCCATCCACTGGCTAGTGATGCTTGATCTATGGATAAATCGAAAACATCGGTTGCAGCACCTATATTTTCAACAAGAACCGCGAAAGTACAGGTGTTTCCGGGAGGACAATTCGGACGTTGTTCAGGTCCAGTAATTAATGGAATTCTATCGGCTAGTACTTGGAATTGAACCGGCAATGTAGTATTTACTTCATTGTAATAACTTGAATATGCCTTGAATGTCATTTGGGTAAAACCAGTTGATTCATTTTCACCCGGCATTATTTTCAAATCAATTTGTTTAGATTCACCAGGATAAAGTGTTACTCCACTCAATGGATTTAGAGTGATTCCATTCGTATGAGCGTAATAGATTTGCCAATCTGTTGGCAAACCAATAACAGAAGGTATGAAAGAATCTGTAATATTACCATCATTGCTTACTTCAACACGTACAGTACCCCAATCACCAGGTAATGAGCCAGTAGTTGTAACGCCAGTAGAACTCAAACTATATTCCGAGTGCTTAACTTTTTGATCATATAATATTACTATATCATCCACCCAATATCCGATATCGACACCTGAGGCATCACTAAAAAATTCAAACTTAAATTGTGATTGTGAGTGAAAATCTGCTTGTGGCACTGGAATTAAGGGCGAAGTAAACCCCTTGCTGCTAACAGAAAAGGTTTGCCAGTTACTACCATCGTTGAAGTTATTATCAACTGTGCCACTAATGGAGGCTAATTCATTCCAACCTCCAATAGTATTTTTTGAGTATATTTTCAAATAATCATTTGCTGCAGCACTACCTGAATAAAAGAAAGTGAGTCCATTAGTTCTAGTAGGATTTGCAACCACGTCAGACATATCAATAGCAGGGGTGATCAGCGATGTTTGCATACCATTATTGTATGTTGAACTTGAACCAGAACCAACATGGCAAGATTTTCCATTGGATATTGAGGTATCTGTATTCGAGGACCACAAATTTCCAACAGTCCATGAAGTCAATATATCACAATTATAGTAGTGAGAGCCAACAGCAAACCCCTTTGACCAGACATCATTATTGGTATTATCATCTGCAATGCTGGATGTTGCCATAATCCAAATTGTATGATTTCCAGAATATGTAGGGGTGAATTGGTGCTGAATATTATTGGACGAACCACCATTCAAAGATGCCATTTGTATTGTGTCATTAACAATTTCAAATTGTGTATATTCATTGTGTAATAATTTAATATTAATGTCAATAGTACCCGATGGATTTATTCCAAAATTTTCTACCTCTATGGTTACTTTAGTAGGGACATTAACCATCGTATC
>JAPKFC010000066.1 GCA_028821785.1 Candidatus Poseidoniaceae archaeon
TTCACCATCTAAGGTGCAATCTGCCATTTACAAAATGTGCATTAATGTCACCAGTTGCTTCTTCAGGTAGTGGCATTAATCGCTCAAAGGTAGAGTTTTTTTCTTCAGTAATAGTCAGTTTCACAGTTGCACGGTTTTCTGTTCTCAATACCTGTAAATTAATTTGGTTTAGTTCTGCACCCAAAAGTGGAATAGTTAATCCATCAGGATTCAATCTTCCATGTAATTCCTTGATTACCCAAGCCAATTGACGCTGAGGTTGAACTTCAGCGATATGTGTCTCAGGTAACATACCAGCAGTGACCATCACTTGAGTATGTAATTCTGCAACTTCGCCCAAATGTTCTGCCTGTTGCTGGAATTGATCATGGAGAAGGTTCGGAGTTACTTCTAGTCCATTGGAAATAGGCTTCTCAGGTGCCAACTCAAGTGGCTCATTCAGCGAGATGTCCATGTGCTGCCACTGTTCCATATTGTTGCCGTTGTTTGCGATGTCCATGAACCTTCGTCCTCCTCAGTATGAAATCTCATTCCTCTTTTGTGGTATGAACCTTCGCAAAAAAGCGCTTTGCAAAACTTGTTGTGGTTTCAGGTCCAGATGTATTACTCATCATCAAATCACTTGGATAACATTTAGCATAGACTCTATCCGAATGACGTTTGTCCAAGAGCAGAATAAGGGCACGGTCTCCTATTGACCTAATCGGCCTTCCCATCGCTTGCATAATGGAATTTATCGCAGGTTGTGTTGATGTATATTGCCATGCTAAGTCTTTACCAAACCGTTCAGCAACATATTCCTTTAATGCATTATTCAATACAGATGGAGGTGGGTTAGGAATTCCTATACATGCAACTGCATCCAAAACCCCACCATTATAGTCGACACCTTCGCTTAACCTAGCACCAAATACTCCACACAATAGTATTCGTTGACCCGACTCCTTACCATCTCTTAATAATTCAACAATTCCATCAATATCTTGTTTTGACCAATCTCTTGATTCGGTTACTTTACGTATACTTGGGAAATGAGCATCAGCAAAAATGTCATTGAGCATCTTGTATGATGGAACAAATACTGCAATGTTACCAGGAGTTCCTTTGACCAAAGCAGTAATTTGGGCCCTAATCTTAAGAGTCATATCATGGCCTCTCTCAGTATATTTTGTAGTAACATCTTGTGCTAATAAGACCGGTCTTCTGCTACCTGAGAATGGTGATTTATACGATCTTGAGGTTGTCTTTTCATCAGGGAGGCCTAACAAATTAGCATACATTGTTGGAGGATAAAGAGTACCTGACATTAGAATTGCACCTGAAGAGTTTTCAAAAACAGGTCTTGATACTAAACCTGGATCCAATAAGTGGGTTGTAATTTTGCCATCTTTGCCTTTGGTGTCAAAGATTAGTGTCATTGCTGTACCTTCACCAAAACGGTTTATACATCCAATAATCTCTGCAAAGCGATGTGAATCTGGTTCATATGTCGCATCATCAGAATCAGTTTCGACCTCAATATCAACATTTGCCAATAGTTGTTGGATTGTTTTCAAACGTTTATTGCGGCTTACAAGTGATGCTTTGGGTTCAGCATTTCCAACAATTGTTCTTTGCTGTGAAATCCCTTCACTCATATCGCATGCCCGATGAATAGCATTAACAAAATCACTGACCTCTACTTTCTGTTCATCTTTTCCACTTGGTAGTGAATTATGCAGGGAATTGAATAATTCAGTGAATGTTTGCCTGCATGCCCTTATCACCTCTAACCCCCATGAAATTAATTCAATTTCCTCACCATTGGTTTGACCACCAGGGAGATTGGAATTTTCTTGTAACGTTCCCAAATGTTCCTCTAGTTCCATAGTAGTGTTTCTTACAATGGTCGGAGTCAATCGTTTTTCCATTGTCAAACGTATTCGATTGGCTAAGTTATGTGCTTCATCAACTATGATAATAATATCACTTAGGCTAACACCCATCGCTTCAAGACTCGCTTCGCGAACACCATCATCGAATAGGTGGTTGTAATCACCAACGAAAATATCTGCATGTTTTACTGATTCACGGGCAACTTTCCATGGGCAAGTCTGCGTTAATACTTGGTTTTCTCTATGAATTTTGGTTAATTCTACCAGCTCATCAACATGTAATGGGCTATTCAAAATTCTTTGTGATAGGTTAGGTGCTTGTGTAATCCATGGTATGCAACTACGACTTTTACGCGCTTGTGAGCAAAGAATTGAAAACACCAATGGTGATTCCTTAGCAAATGGTTGAACGCACATTCCGGATTGGCCGATCATGTCAACCAAAGTAATTTTTTCTTTATCCTGTCGCAATTGGTTGAGCCTTCTTACAGTATCAACAACAATTCTATGTTGGCTTTGACGCGATGTAAGGAAGAATATTTTCTTATCTGAATTGGACTTTTTAGCGACCTCAATAGCGGCCGCAAGGGCAGCAGCGGTCTTTCCTATACCAGTTGGAGCAGCGGCCAAATGGAATCCTCCATCAGATAATGACCGATTTGCTTCAATCATCATATCAATTTGGCCAGGTCTTGGTGTTTGATGAGCCAAGTATTCAATCGCAGGATGTTCCAGTGGATTCTGCGACGTCATAATTATACTCCATTGGCGACCCTTCTAAAGGATTGGGGAGTGGATGACAAGGCTTACGCCTTAATTGAGTAAATGTGCCCAGAAATTTTGGGGGGTCTGGGCACGGGTGTAACCACTAGCTTAGCTGGCTTGTGTGGAATCGGAGTCCTCCCCGCCGTCATCGGGGAGGCTGTCGTCTGTTGGGTTTTGGCCATCTCGTGCAAGACGGGCACGTAGACGCAAGGTGGCTAATCCGTGTAGGCTGGCCTCGCCATACACAGACCTAAAGGTGGCATCATGTGGTTTATTTCCCTCATTTTGCCAAGACATCCCATCCCCTCCGAGCTCACCCACTCATTCGTGGTATTCCTCACGTCTAATTGTGGCCGCTCGAGACACCTCAAGAGCAGCTTCTAATGTTTCAGTTGTTTCAGCTTGATGCTTAATTGCATTAGCGATATAGAGTTTCAATCCTTCCTGGCATGCAGTTTCGGTTGTAATTCCTTGAAGTTCATATAACTGGCCTAGATGCATTTTATTGGCACGGCCGATTGGGATCCGAACAGAATCCATCTCAGGTAATAATGGCTGTCCTTGGAGAAATTGATGTATTGCAAGACGGATCACATCGGAGCGAGTTCGGGCTCCATCAAGTCCGACTCTCGATTCTAATTCATTGAGGTCATCCTCAGTTATTCTTAGCGAAACATTCTGACTTGGCTGGCTCATATTGGTCCCCTCGTAGTACATGACCAGAACTGTCAGCATATAGTATGTTGCATATGATGACGAATTGACATACAGTTGATTACGAAGGGCATAGATGATATGCCGGTGCTCAGGAAAACAGCACTGCGAAGCACTTGCCGAGTTCAATGAGGGGGGATGTAGTGAGGTCCTATGCATTCGCATGACAAATCGTATACAACCTCCAAGGCTGTGGTTTAATGAGGAGATTCAGCAATAAATGCTAAACACTAACCTCCTTACGTAAGGGCATGACCCTAACTCCTTCACGTGGTTTATACCTCTACATCAATACCCTCCGAACTGCAATGGATGATGAGATTGTGACTGATAACGAGGCATCAATACTACGCGTATTGGCAAATGCTTTGGGAGTCTATCCAAGCGACACCGCAACCTGTCTTTCTGTTGTGCGTGGTGAAGAAAAGGATCCATTTGCAGATAACGAAGTCGACTATTCTGGGCATCATGTTGGAGATGTTGCTACTTACCAAGGTGCTTTGATTGCAGCTCTTGATGATGAAGTAATTAGTGAAGATGAATGGGAGATGCTGAATCATCTTAGAGATCTGATTGGACTACAAGAAGACCAACATTCTCTAATCGAAGAAGCAATACGGGCAATGGAAGATGTTGATGAAAATGGTTCTAGGAGACTTGAGAGATTAGAGCGTTTCAACACCGTTTGCCCATACAGTTGAAGGTGTAATTTTTACACCTTCCTCCACTATTATTACTGTTTAAAAAAGGCCACTGGGGCTTCAAGCACGACATTGTAAATCGGGCTATCTTGTATGCGATTAATGGCAACAATTAGAAGGGGCTAGCGTCGGGCCACAAATACACATAGTGTGTATAGGTGTACCAATATGAACGCAATAGATGCAATTTATGACAAGGTAGTCGCACGCGACCCTGACCAGCCAGAATTCCACCAAGCGGTGAAGGAAGTATTGGAATCACTTGAACCAGTGATTGAAGCACATCCTGAATATATTTCAATCGTTGAACGCGTTGTTGAGCCAGAAAGACTGATTCATTTCCGTGTTCCTTGGGTTGATGATGCAGGAGTAATCCAAGTAAACCGCGGATATAGAATCCAATTTAATGGTGCAATCGGGCCATACAAAGGTGGACTGAGATTCCATCCATCAGTAAATGCTTCAATTTTGAAGTTCTTAGCATTTGAACAAATTTTCAAGAATTCCCTAACAGGTCTACCAATGGGTGGCGGAAAGGGTGGAGCAGACTTCAATTCAAAAGGTAAGAGCGATGGTGAAGTCATGCGTTTTTGTCAATCATTCATGATGGAACTTTGGCGACATATTGGGCATAACTGTGATGTGCCTGCCGGTGATATCGGTGTTGGTGGTAGAGAAATTGGTTATATGTTCGGTATGTATAAGCGTCTAAAAAATGAATTCCAAGGTGGAGTATTAACTGGTAAAGGTCGCTCATATGGAGGGTCTAGAATCCGTCCAGAAGCAACAGGATATGGTTTAGTATATTTCGCAAGAGAAATGTTGGCTACAAAAGGTAAGTCCTTTGAAGGTGCAACAGTATCAATATCAGGTTCAGGAAACGTGGCACAATTTGCTTGTCAAAAGGTACTATACTTGGGTGGAATACCTGTGACAATGTCCGATTCATCCGGATGGATTCACGACCCTGCTGGAATTGACCATGAGAAGTTAGATTATATCATGGACCTAAAGAACAACCGCAGAGGAAGACTTTCAGAATATGCAGATCATTTCGATGGTGTGGAATATACTGTAGCAGAACCAGAGCCTACTGTAAGCGGTCTTTGGAATATTAATGTCGATGTAGCACTTCCATGTGCAACTCAAAACGAGTTGAACGGTGATGAAGCAAAGATGTTGGTCGCGAACAAAGTAATCGCAGTTGCAGAAGGAGCAAATATGCCTTGTACACCTGAAGCAGTTGAAGTTTTCCAAGAGAGTGGAGTTTTATTCGCACCAGGTAAGGCAAGTAACGCTGGTGGAGTCGCAACCTCTGGACTTGAAATGTCACAAAACTCACTACGTTTGTCATGGACTCGTAAAGAAGTAGATGAAAAGTTAGAATCTATCATGGTTGAGATTCATAAGAGTGTATATAGAACTGCAAAGAAATACAACCGTGAAGGAGACTATGTCTTTGGTGCAAATGTTGCAGGATTCCTAAAGATCGCTGAAGCAATGCATGCACAGGGTGTAGTTTGATAGCGTAATTTCCGCTCTCTAAATAACTCTGTTCAATAATGAGGATACACTACTATAGTGAGTTTTCATGTTACTGAAGCACCAACGGTCAAGTCAGTTACTTTGAGAATTTGCGTTGTCACACCACCATCTGGCATATTTATCATGAATGTTGCAGTAATTCCTCTTGACTCAATCCAATTTGGACCACAATGAGCGCCACCGACATTATCATTTGTGCCCGAATCAATTCCGAAAAAGTACCTCTTCCCAGATTCAAGAGTTGTTACGGAAGTTGGTTGTTGTCCGACCTCCCAAATTGAACCAGGCCCAGAGATCCAGTCATCAAGTGAACCACTTCTATAGTAGAAATTACCATTGTCAGTACATGACAATATCCAATCCACATCACTAGGGTTTACTTCTTTGCCCATCGATTGGTATTCTATCATGAATAGATAATCATCATAATTATCTTCTACCCAAACATTTAGGATTACCATTTTTGTGGCAGCTTCCTTATTGGCATCATGTACTGTGTGCTGTGTTTGCTGAGTTAATGCCTCTACTGCCTGAATAATTACGGCACTGGAGATTGCGGCAACTAAGATACATGCCATGAAGACAATCATCAGTCCAATACCATATTGTGCATTATCATCATATTCGTTCTTCAAAACATCACCTCAAATAAATATCATCCCAGCATGCGGGTTTGAACCAACATCAAAGGGTATTACCGTTGTTCTTCCACCATTTACTGCAATTACTAGTTCCGCTGAAGTATTAGGTGAAATATCACAAACACCAGAAGTTGAAATGAATATATGATACATTCCAGAACCGGTGAAAAAATCGTTTGCTACCGCGCTCAACCCATCATCAAAGATTTGTGTCGCTGTGTCAAAATTACCCGATATATATTGTATTGAAAATGCACTTCCGCATAACAATGACCAGACTACATCAGTATCGGAAACAACACCGAGAATGTAAGGGAATTCAAAGACCAAATAGAGTCCATCATTTCCAGGGTTTGAATATGCAGATAATTCAAATCGATTAACTTGGATGATACCGTTTAAAGTCTCAGATTGAGTTACGGAATGTTCATGAGAGTTACTGAAAGTAGTTTGAACAATTAACAGCATCATCGCTGCCAGTACTGTGGAAGTGATCATTATTGCAATGAAAGAGATTAACGCGCCGAGGGCCAATTCTGCAGTTTCACTGCGCCTTAAGCCCTCCATAACAACTCCTCTGTGACGGACAGACAAAATGCTTTTGACGCAATACCCCGGTATTAGGGGCTATTATGATTCTTTGAAAGAATCAAGATTGGTACGGAAGCCAAGATTCAGTAGCACTATCATAGTATGATAATACATCATTTTCATCTTTGGACCAATGTATTCCATTTTCTTCCCATTGAACTGGTTCACCTGGTGTGCCAATCTCTGGTAATGGTTTATCATTATCAGCTTGATAAAAGGCAGCTTCTGAAGCAGCATCGAGTTCTGCATTAGCAACTTCAAATGGTGATTGGCTTACTGGTGAGCCACGTTTGAAATACACTACAGCGGCGATAACCCCAATAAATAGAAGCGCAATAATTCCATAGATCATAGCATTTCCACTCTCTTCAGCAACTTCTTGCTGACTTCTCAATGGGTCATCTGGATAGTAATCCCATCTATCAGGAACATTATCACCATCAGTATCGGTAGTTTCATTTGAATCATTAGGGAATGCATCATCTGCATCGGAAACACCGTCGTTATCGCTATCGATTTGATTCAAAGCACAACCGACTTCATCTACAATCCAGTTAGGAACCGTTTTCTGACATTCATCAAGGTTATTTCTAATGCCATCATCATCATCATCCTTTTGTTGGTCAGAACAACCGTTGAAATCTACACTTTCACCAAGTCCAGTATCTGGGCATAGGTCATCTGAATTCCAGATGTCATCATCATCTTCATCCTTCTGTGAATCAGCACAACCCTCGATATCAGGTTGCTCACCAATTGGGGTCGCAGGGCAAATATCAGTGTCATCCATTATCTGATCACTATCAGTATCACGTTGAGAGTCTGAACATCCATTTACATCGATATCTTCCGTTTCATCCGGTGGCGTTAGTGGGCATTGGTCAATATCATCTGTAATGAGGTCACCATCTCCATCCTTTTGTGAATCAGAACAACCATCTGCATCTGCAACTTCAAGAATAGAAGTACCTGCACAAATATCTTCGCTATCAACAACATAGTCAGAATCAGTATCTCTTTCATCGCTCGCACAACCAAAGCCATTGACATTAGCTCCAGCCGATGTGTTTGGACATTGGTCTCTATCATCCATTATTCCATCAGAATCAGTATCCAGTTGTGAAGTTGCACATCCTGCAGCATCAACATTATCATTCAGCGTTGTGCTAGGACAGTCATCATATGCATCCATTACGCCATCTGCATCTGAGTCTTCTTGACTAGCAGCACATCCTGATGTATCAACAGGTGAGCCTGGTGGAGAATTTGGACAAGCATCCATGGCGTTATCTACGCCATCTAAATCATCGTCCTTTTGACTTTCAGCACAACCATTCTCATCGACAGTACTACCTGCAGGTGTGTCTAAGCATTGGTCTCCATTGAGGCCACTTGCATTGTCACCATATCCATCATTGTCTGCATCGATCCATTGTGTAGGTTCGGAAGGGAATGCATCAGCATTAGCCCCAGTAGGGTTATCGCCATATCCATCACCATCTGCATCGGACCATTGAGTGCCATCGCTTGGGAATGCATCTGGATTGGTACCTGCTTGGTTATCGCCATATCCATCACCATCTGCATCACTCCATTGTGTGGAGTCGGAAGGGAATCTATCTGGATTGTTACCGGTTTGGCTATCACCATATCCATCACCATCGCTATCTTTCCATTGTGTAGCGTCGGTTGGGAATTCATCAGGGTCAGTTCCACTAGCATTATCACCGTGTCCATCGCCATCAAGATCAGACCATTGAGTAGGATCATTAGGGAAGTGGTCTCCTGCCCATCCAGAACTATTGTCTCCATATCCATCACCATCACTATCTTTCCATTGAGTTGGGTCAAATGGATATTCATCCGGATTGTTTCCTCCAGAATTATCTCCATAACCATCACCATCTGCATCATGCCACTGAGTTGGGTCATTAGGGAATGCATCTGAATTGTTAAAACCAGAATTGTCACCATATCCGTCTCCATCAATATCAGACCATTGGCTTGAGTCACTTGGGAAGGCATCACCATTATTTCCAGACATGTTATCTCCATATCCATCACCATCAGCATCGGTCCATTGACTTGAGTCGTTAGGGAATGCATCTAGATCGTCATTATGGCCATCTCCATCAGTATCCTTTTGTGAATTAGCACAACCGTTTTGGTCAACAATTGTTCCAATTGGGGTATTTGGACAGTTGTCTGCTTCGTTTGCAACACCATCATTATCGTCATCGATAGTGAGGTAGAAGCAGGAAGAATCGCCAATTAGTTGAACGTTAGCATCAGAGAATAATTCTACGATAATACAGTACATTCCACTATTTGCTGGTGTTGAATAAGTGAATAATGGCAAATTCATGTTAGGCGCAGTAGCGGTAAAGTTGGTCAAATTCAAGGTAGAAACAGATGCACCATTGCTATCGGTAATTCTAATTTGATATTTGTAATCGTCACCAGTCACTAAATCATATCCCTTGGTTGTAACATCATTGGTCGTTGAAGTACTGCTTGTGGAATAATTGTCAATTAGTAAAGTTGGTAATTGTGGGATGAAACCTTCATCATGGAAACCGATCCATCCACTACCAGTGCTATGATTGGTTGCTGTATTATTGTAAGATAGAATTGCAGCGAAGAAGTGGTCATTCAATGTAGTTGGTCCAGTCCAATTTAGTTGAGTAGTAGAAGAGGTTGCTGTTGCATTGAAAGACATGTAATCAGTATCAATAGTAGATGCATTGAGTGCAGTATAGACATTCATTGAAACATTGAAATTGTTCTCGAATAGCACTTCGTCAACGACTAACCATTCTAGATAGTAATCTGTACCAATGGACAAATTTGTTAACGATATTTCTCCAGTTGAAGAAGAAGAAGTAGTAACTTCTACCATCTCTATGTA
>JAPKFC010000011.1 GCA_028821785.1 Candidatus Poseidoniaceae archaeon
TCAAGGATACCTCTGGACCATCTCTAAACATTCTAATCAAGTTGATGTCAATTGTAGCAGTAGTTCTTGCTGGTACAAGTCTTATTTGAGCTTGAAAGTGTTCAAAATATTGAGCGTTACCCTTTCAACGGGTGAGCAGTAGGGATGTCTATGCGAGTACCATTGTTATTGACGGCATTGATGCTATCGCTATCATTAGCGGGATGCTTGGATGGTGGAGATGTTACTTCATCAGTAGGCGATACTACTGCTGATGAAATCGATTTACCTGTTTGGGAAATCGGTGACCAATGGTTGTATTCTTTCGTAACACCTCAATTTGGCGAGGATAGTGCTAGGCTTGTTGTCGCAGAGATAGATGACGAGGAACAAGAGTACTTGCTGGGCATCTCAAGTGAAAGAGAAGCACAACGACACGCAGTTATCAATCACAATCCCTTCCTTGGTCGCATCACCATCGATGGTCTTTCAGTCTTTGAAGAAGGTGAACCACAGCAAGTATTCAATTTCCCTTGGAAAAACGGACAGCAATGGAGTTTCAATCTGTTTGGAATCTCATGGGATGCTGAAACGATTAACATCTATAATGGCGTTACAAATGTAGTCGCAACTTCAGATGATGGTCAGCAACTAGAATACGAATTTTCTGGAAGAAAAGGATTTATCGAATCATTGGTTTGGACCAATGATACCGGAGTAGAACAACTACGGATGACACTAACCTTGAACAAAAAGGGCTATGATGGAGATGTTTTCTTCTATCGGGCTAGAGATTTAATTGATGAAAGATATGAAAACCGTCAAAATGAGATATATGATACTTTCTTTGATAGTGGACACCCAAGTGGAGAGGATTGGAATGTATTGGTATGGTATTTGGATGTTGAAATCTCAAATGGTGGCGGCTCAGGTTCACTGACGATGAAAGACCATGCTGGTGCAAGTCCATTGATTCGGACATGGGGTGCTGGTGCAACTGAAAAAGGCGCTGTTGGCACGATTCCGAGTAATTCTGGCGAATATTCACTGACGGTTACAGCACGTGGACAAGGCACTTTTATTCATTTGAAAGTAGCTGGTGCATTGGTTACCCAATGGACTTTATGAGCCATATTATTTCGATGAAGAGGTGATTTAATGCCAACTCTCATCTTAATGCACGGCATGACTGGTGATGCCAGCATGATGCGTCCATTCGCGGAAAAGATATGTCCAGAAGGGTGGACACTTCTCATTCCTGAGGGCCGTTTTTTACATCCAACAAGAGGTAGAACTTGGTGGAGATACGAAGATTATGATGCAGATACAACTCGTAGATCTAATCTTTCGCGGATTGAACTGATAGATGTAGATTCAAGTTTATCACAATTAGAGAAACTAATTTCTCAAAATGCGCCACTAGGACCTCTTGTTATTGGTGGTTTTAGTCAAGGTGGGGTGATGGCGCAAGAAATCCTTCAGCTCCCTATAGCCGACCGTATAGTCGGACTAATTTGCATTGGAACAAGATTGGTTAGGCCAATGGAATTACGAATACGCCTGGAAGAGTTAGATAGAAAAAGATTATTTTGGATGCATGGTGAAAGAGATATAAGAGTTCCAATTGAAGATGGATGGGCTGTTGCACATCTGTTTGAAACCGCTGGTTGGGCTGTTGAACTTGTAGAGCACAAGAAAGGACACATGATCCCTACCGAGCATCATAATGAATTGACTGAATGGCTAAATACCTTTGAGTAATTATTTTTTGAGATAACTATTAGTCTCATCAAAACCGCCAATATACATTGGTGTTTCACCGCGTAAGTCAAAGATAACCGGTACAGTTCTTCGTCCAGTAGTGGTTACTACATCATTTCTAATATCGGGGTTTTCATCAAAATTTATTTCCTTGAAAGTTAGATTCTTCTGCTCGAACAGTCTCTTTGCAGCCGTACAATATCCACAATAATTACCAGTGTATATCAAAAAATCAGTACCGGCTTCAGCAGCATGGCCTATGATTAATTCTTCACTCATACCTATGTCAAAAGTCAATCCCTTTTGAACCTATGTCGTTTTCTCAAATCAAAAACAAAGATTATTCTTTGTTATCTCTAAGCATTATAGATGCCTTAACTACGCTTTGAGCCAACTCTGCTACTCTTTGAGCAACGTCTGCATCAATGAGGTTATTATCGTCATCAAATGCTTCCTTAACCTTGCCAACTGCTACTTGTTCTGGTACACACCAGCCGTGAATCCATCTAATGGCAATGCGCATATGGTTGAGTGTATTGGAATTTGTAATCCCACCTAGTGTAGACATTAATCCAAACGCCTTTCCACCAACATGATCTTTGTAGACCCAATCGAGTGTATTTTTCATGACTCCAGACATAGTTCCATGATATTCAGGTGATGTCAAAATATATCCATCGCATTCAATTGCAAGTGCTTGAAATTCTTTGACATTACTATCGTCCCAACTTCCTTCAGCACCAACCAATGGTAGAGGTTTTTCAACCAAATCCCAGACGTGAACTTCTGCCCCTAATGCCTTACACTCATCGAGTGCTACAGAGAGAAGTAGTCCATTTTTTGAAGTGAGTCCGTACGAACCAGAGAGTCCAAGAATCTTGACAGGTGTTGCGCTCATGATACTGGCACAAGCGCTTGGTGTATCAATATTGCAGTATGTTTTTTGATGATTATTTAGATCAAAATCAAGAGAATATTCGGTTTATTATCATTGCGAAATAAAAAAATATGTCACATCGGCAGCCCCGCAGCACAGCGTTTATTTTGCAATTAGATGCTCGTGCCGGGATTCGAACCCGGGTCGGCGGGATGAAAACCCACTATGATGGACCTAGCTACACCACACGAGCGACAGCCTGCCCACCCACAACCCGTTGATAACACTTCACCTTTGTTTACCGGCTTTTTTTATTGTTAGGTGCGCCTCAGTATATCATTCGGGGCTAGGTATCTGCTCTCCGATGCCATTCCACCATAGCCACGCATACCAGGTTACTATCGCCGCAAATATCAGAGCGATTGCTAACAAGATCTCATGGTCAAGGAACCAAATCATGGCATCAAGCGCTTGTTGGCCATAGAATCCAATCAACAATGCCTCAACTCCAAACCTTAGGCCACGTCCAGCGAACCCTGCAACCACAAAGGATTTCTTTTCCATGTTGGTCATTCCAGCAACCCACCCAAATACCTTGTAAGGGATTGGTGAGAAGGCGGCGATGAATATTCCAATAGTTCCATATTTTTCGCTCAAAAATGTGAGTTTTGAGACATGTTTTGGTTTTGCAAATCGATGCATCAACGGATTACCCCATCGCCCACCAATCCAATAACCTACAATTGAACCGAGTACTGAAGATATTGTCACCACCAACCATAGCCAAACGATAGTTGGTGTATCGCCCATTTCGGCAACCAACATCGGTAAGTAGACTAAATCTGGAGGAACTGGCTGAATTATTGCTTCAGTAAATGAAATGGCAGCCAAACTTGCAGGTCCAAAAACATCGAAGGCGTCAATGACCCACTCCTTCCATGACATATGCTCGGCTTTGCGGTCCTTCTCATCAATGTGTGGGTATGCGGTGTCTTGATGAGGGTTGTTCGCACAGGCTTAGGGTAATGCGAGTTCTTGATACAGCGGCTTTGCTATATTGGCCAATGGATAAATTGGCTGGTGGCATTTGTGCAGAATCACAAAAACAAGAACTTGAGAAAGTATCAGCGCAGCGTTCAATGTTAATTGGTGCAGCCGATATTGATTGGAGAGATGTAGCGCAGTCATGGTTACAAGAAGCCAAAATTGTTGCTGCGAAGAGTGGAGACTTACCGCGCTTATCCGATGTTGATTTGGATTTATTGGCCCTCACTATTGCCTTGGATGCAACTTTGTACACAGATGATTATCGTCTTCAAAATGCAGTAAAAAATGCTGGTGGAAAAATTGAGAATGTTGGTCAAAGCGGTGCAAAGAAAGTTTGGCGTTGGCATTTACGCTGTGAAGGATGCCGTGCAACAATAGATGTTCCTGCAAATGTTGACCGATCCAAAAAAGGACCGGTCGCAGAATGTGATATCTGTGGTTCAGCAATGCATATCAAGCGCAAGTCCTGAACTTATTCTTCTGAATCAAGCGCTTCAAGTGCAGATACTTTCTTTTCAAGATCAGCGCTTTTCATACCAGCAGGGTTGATTCCAACTGCCTTGGCTCTTTCTGCTAATGCTTGCTCAGGGGTGCGACCACCCGCTTCTAAATCGGTAAGAGTATCTCTTGCATTATTGGTCTGAGCTAAACCTTTTTGAAATTCGCCTTTGCTTTGACCCAATGCTCTGGCCATTTTAGGAAGTCGCTCTGCTCCAAATAAGATAAAGAATAATCCTAAAAGAATAACTAATTCTAGGGGTCCTGGACTAAATGCCATATTGCTTCCTCATTCTATGGTAACGGCCCTTCTTTGTTGAAGTCTTCGCTCTAAATTGCTCCTTAACCGCCGGATACTGGAGGTAGTAATGCGATTTCATCACCTTGCTTTGGAATCGATTGTAATTTACAAACTTCACCATTAAGGGCAACTATTAATCCCATTTCCAACCACTTCGCAATGCCAAGTTGTTGCACATAATATTGAATTGATTCCCCTTCAACATAAGCACATTGCAGATTTCTTGCAGATAACTCTTCGGCTAATGGACCAAAGGCGATAATCTGTAATACATCATTGGCCATGTATCAACGCTCTAAGCGGTAGTTTATCAACGCGTTCTGTTGTGCAATAATCATGCGAACTACGATGGAAGCCAGAGCATTGTGGAAGGTATACCAAACCGGCGACAATATGGTACAAGCAGTTCGCGGCATCGACATCAAATTATTACAAGGAGAAATGGTTGCAATAATGGGTCCTTCTGGTTGTGGAAAAACAACACTGCTCAATGTTTTATCGGGAATAGATGAACCTAGTTCCGGTCAAGTATTAGTTGATGGTAAGCAATTATTCGGCATTTCTGATGACGAAAGAACAGAGATGAGAGCGCATAATTTCGGATTCATCTTTCAAAATTTCAATCTATTGCCAGTATTATCCGCAGTTGAAAATGTTGAACTTCCATTGCTGTTGATCGGGACTGCAAGTTCAGAGGCAAGAGAAGGGGCTCTCAAGGCACTAGCATCAGTAGGCCTGGAAGACCGAGCCAATCATAGGCCATCAGAACTATCTGGAGGTCAGCAACAAAGAGTAGCAATCGCTAGAGCAATCGTTCATTCACCTTCAGTAATCCTCTGCGATGAACCAACAGGAAATCTCGACAGTGGTACTTCGGGAGAAGTCATGCAATTGTTGAAGCAAATCAATATTGAAAATAATTCATTGTTGTTATTGGTTACTCACGATATTAAAATCGCACAACAATGCGATAGGATTCTGCAGATGGATGATGGGATTATCATCAATGATAACTCTGAGGAGGAGTGATTCTGCTCCTGCCAATGCTCATCATCAGTGTGATTATACTGGTGCCCAGTTTGATTTCAGTCCATGGTTTAGGGCGTAGAAAACAACTTGGATGGGCCAAAATAAGTTTATTGATTTTTGGACCCATAGTAGACGCATTGATAGTATTTTTTCTGTTAAATTGGTTGCAATTATCAACCATAAATCAGTGGGTTGGTGCTTTGAGCGTTGCCCTATTGAGTCATGTGTTAATCCAACCGTTGTTGGTGCCTCAACGGCTGGTTGTTTGGAGGCTAGCAAGTCAAAATGTATTGCGTAGAAAAAGACAGGCTGCTTTACTATTAGCCGGTCTTGTAATCGCTAGCGCGATTATTACTTCTTCACTAGTTGTCGGAGATTCGCTAGATGAGACAGTCCGATGGGAAGTTGAAGTCGCCTATGATGAAACTGATCTAATGATTTCAGGGTTTGACCCATACACCGGTGCTAAAGTTGAATTTTCCCAACAAATGGCAGAGGATATCTGGCAAGAGATTAACACTACAGAATCTCTGAAAGATAAAATCGAAGGTCGTCAATATGGATATTCAACATCTGTAAGTGCCAGTTCGCAAAATGGCAACTCAAATGCCAACATTGCTTGGTTTGCAAGAAACGCTACAGTCGATTCTGAAATGATTTGGTCTGATATTGGTGACAAAGGATTGAGATTCTCACATTTATACGAGCAAAATATTAATTTTGATGAAACGCAGACTTCTAGTCAAGCATATATTGCGGTTGATACTGTCTTTGCGGAAGAACTAGAGGTTGACGTAGGAGATTTAGTCGAAGTTGATTGGTTTGTTAGCGAAGATGGAAAAAGAGTTCGTAAAGAAGGAACATTCCAAATCCTTGAAATTGTAAAAAATGTAGGTCAAGGGGCGAGAGGTGGCACGAGAACTGCAACTATGTTCACCGATTTAGCGACTTCCCAATCCCTTCATTCGCTTGACAATAAAATCAATAATGTTGCATTTTCCCTAGATGATTCTTTAACATCTCGTGAGCAAATAGACCCGCTATTGGAACAGGTTGAGGGAATAATTAACAAACACATAAAGTCATCAGATGTTGGGTTGGAATTGACTGTTGAAGAGTCTTCAGGAGCTCTCACAATCTCGTCGACAGCAGGGTTAGGCCGTGTAAACGGGGAAGATGTATCTGCTCTTAGAGAAAATCTCACAGTCCTTTCCCCCGATAGCGTGATGATGGAAATATTGCAAGTTCCATTGATCGATGTCCAATTTGATGATGAGCAATTGATCACACTCAGTGATTCGACAGTTACCAACCTCTACAAAGGAGAAAGAGGGCTATGGCACACCAGTGCCAATGGTGTTGGATTCCAAATAGAGGGTGCAGGAGATGCTTGGATTTGGAGGGCGCCAGACGAAGGATTGCTAGGTGATTTCGCACTAGCACCAGATGGCGTACAGGGATTGATTTCGCATCAAGACGACTTGTTTTTAGCATCGGAAAAAGATTTAAATTCCGATTATGTAGAATCATTTTCAAGTAAAAACGAGATTCTGTCAATTTCTCCATCTTATCAATCAAACATAACAGATGAATACCAATGGCTAGTAATTAGTGAAGGTAATGATTCAATAGCCATTCAATCATTCGACAGTGATTTGCAATCACTTGCACCAGCAGTGGATGTCATAGAGAACTCTGGGCGGATTATATCGAGCGATTTTGTTACCAACGAACAAGGACTACACCTAATTATTTCTGGATTGCTTAGTGACGAATATTACAAGGCTGAAAATACCTTCACAAATGGTACATTTACAGGGACTTTTGTAATACAACCACAATCTTCTTCATTTCCCACTCAAACCATTTCTCAGATTGAAGGCTCAATAGCAGAATCCTGCGATTCAACAACATCAATACAATTTGAAAACAATCAAAACTGGTGTTCTTACGAAAATGGTTTACTCCGATTTAATGATGCTCTACAGATAGAATCTATTCGCTTGCCATTACTTTCAGATGCGCCTGGAATAGGCGCAATGCCGCAGATGTTTTTGGCATTCGGAGGCGCTAACTCAACATTATCTGTGGCCGATGGAAGTGTGTTATTGTCGACGAGAATGGATGCATTTGAATCACTCGATAATGATAGCCAGTTTTGGGTTAAAGGTGTGTTACCATATGCCTTTGGAAACAGCTCCGCAACTCGGTTAATTTATGGTGGGCAATACAGTTCAGTACAAGGTTTTGAGACATTGGAACAACTTGATTCTATCGTGTTGGGATTAGTCTCATTAGATGATGCAGAAGAATTGGCATTAGCCGACGATGATGAGCGCTCAATATTGCTAATATCTGGTGGAAGTTTGAGTCCGAATTCAACCACAGATCAGCAAGTCGTTGCTGCGATTCAACTATGGTTTGATGAAAGGTCAACAATGGAAGATGATAACCTCATATTATCTCCTGTTAAATTACAATCAGCGGAAGCAGCAGCAGAGACAAGTGGTGTAATGGCCGCAATGTTCCTCGTTTTCGGTTCATTCACTATCGCAGCAGGAATCTTACTGGTTCTAACAATTATAATGATGCTTTCCGAATCACGTAGAGAAGAAATGGGCACGATAAGAGCGTTAGGTTTGAAGAAAGCAGATGCAAGGGCACTAGCGGTGCAAGAAGGGGTGTTAGTTGCAAGCGTTGCAGGATTGCTAGGTTCTATTCTTGGTTTGTTATTAGCTTGGTTGATAAGTATTGGATTTTCAAATATTTTCTCTTCGGTTGGAGCAGGGTTATTTCGTTTCAGTTGGACTATAGATTCGGTTCTTTCTGGATGGGCTTGGGGATTTCTTATAGCGATCATGACACTTTGGGCAACTGCGATATGGTCTTCAAACCTGAACATAGTTCAAGCCCTTCGCGGCACCGCTAAAATCGATAATGAAGGAGTTCCTTGGACGCTATTACTAATTCAGATAATAATGGCAGGAGGCTTTGCAATCTGCGTTATAGGCCTACTAGTGGTAGGTTTTGAAAGTGGGCTATCTTACTTATTGTGGGTTGGAGCAGGTATTTGTCTTATCATCATGCTAACCCCTGTGTTCACTTGGCAAGTGGTACTAAAATTGAAGGGGAAATCAAACTTCATAACCAACTTAGCGCGTCACAGAGGAAGAAATACACTTGGATTGACAGGTATTCTATTATTGGTTTGGACTTTGTTATTAGCACCAATTGACCCAATCAGGGCAATGACAACGCCTAATGAATTTGCCTTCATCACCTTAGGACTCATAGAAGTATTCGCAGGCGTGTTGGTTCTAACCAGTTTGGCTCCCCTTGCAGTGCAACGGATTGGTAAGGCTAAATTGCTAACAAAGCGCATGGGCCCAGTCATTCCTGTTGCTCTTGCTCATCCCCTATCAACGCCAATGCGTACTGCAGTAGTGATGGGTATGTTTTCAATAACTGTATTTTCAGTGATCGTCTTAGGGGGATATGCGGAGCAATTTGAAAACTATTCAGGTGATTTCGTATACGAAGCAGAAGGAGAATTTGAGATATTATTGATGGCTCCAGCATCAAGGCCTCTACAGTTACAAGAAAATCATTTAGATTGGAATCTAAATGCAACAGATCAATCGATGATAGATGCCACGGGTGGAGTTTATCGTTCAACTGTTTTCATTGAAGATTCAGAAGGTGAATCTATGCCATATCTTTTACGTGGTTTTGATGAAGGTTTTTCACAACATGGAGGACTTCCTCTTCATATTTGGGATGAAAGTTTAGGGGTTACTGAAAAAGAGGCATGGAATTCAATTGGAAATCGTAACGACATAGTCTTCATTGACGCTTCCTTTGGACTTGAATCTACTTCGGCCGAAACTGCCATTGTTCCGTTGAGTTTTTCAATTGGAGATTCAATTTTACTAATTGAAAGTTCCAACCCTGCAAATACTAGAATTGTCCAAGTAGGTGGCTTCTTAGAACAGTCCTCATATTTGTTTTCTGCAGGCATCTGGATGAATGAAGAAGTGGTTGAGCAACAATTCTCTGGAAAGTTAGAAAGGTTGTATGTCAGTGTTCCCGATAATGCGAAACCGAGTGAAGATTTTGATACTTCTAATCTAAAGTCATTTTCAGTGACGGGGAAACCGAGTGATGCGAGATTCGCAGCAGCTGAGGTTGCTGAAAATCTTGAACAAGATCTATCTGGTGAAGGAGTTACAGTGTTGATACTTTCTGACGAAGTAATGTTAATACAATCTCTTGTTCTAGCAATCTTGGCTATTTTTGAAGGATATTTAGCACTCGGTTTGATAGTTGGCATCGCTGGAATAGGAGTGGTAACGGTTCGTTCCGTATCGGAAAGGAAACGCACAATTGGTGTCCTCAGGGCCTTAGGCTATCGTTCACGTATGGTGACAATTTCATTCTTGATCGAAGTATCATGGGTTTCTGTTCTTGGTATGTTGAATGGTGTCATTGTGGCAATAGGCTTCCATCGAGCACTCTATACGGCATTTTGGCAGTCCCAGGGGGCAGAATTCACCTTGCCATGGAATTCTATACTAATCGTATTTTTCGGCGGATGGTTGTTGGTACTAATCGCTACAGCAATCCCTGTTAATAGAGCGGCAAAAATTTCACCTGCTGCAGCATTGAGGGATTACTAATTTTTGTTTAGAGGCCATATGGTCAGAATGGTATTATTTTCCTTTCTTTTTGCTATTTTAATTGAATCATTAGGATAGATTTTAAACGCGCCGCCTCAAAGCACAAAAAACCACAAATAGTCTGCTCTATTTAGTAGTGAAACCGCTACGCTAAGTATAATCATGTTTGGAATTTAATACTTTGATTGCCTTGATTTGGCCAATGCTCGGGTTGACTATAGTATAAATACAAAGCATGAAGTCGTGAGATTCACCGAACCAACGGAGGTATGAATATGCGAAAAATGACCCCTATGATTCTCGTCGCTTTGATGCTAGCAAGTATTTTTGCTAGTATTGACTTTGTCGAGCTTGAAGAAACCGTGGTAATTGAAGAAACAGGTGCCCGTTCAGGCGCTGATGCTGAAGCAATTGCCATTACATCACCGAAAGAAACAAGTTGTAACAACAACGGCTGTAGAAACGAACTAAAAGTTGGTGAAACTACAACCTTTGCTGCATTCATTAAGAATAGCGGCGATGCTGCGATCGATGAGATGGGTTACACTGTAACCGTCTATGCCAACGATGGTAGTGGTAATGCTGCATCAATCATAAAAGATGCACAAGGTAACGATTTAAGTTGGACAAATGGAAACGTTGTCTGCGACGACACACTTGCTTGTCCAATTTCTAGTCTCGCTGCAGGAGCAATCCTCGGTGGAGGAAAAACAATTCTCCAAACAGAAACTGGAAACGACATTGAATGGACTCCAGTAGCTGGATTCTATGTTATTGAAGTTGTAGTAAATGCTATCGGCGACACAGATCCTGGTAACGATGTTCAACAGATTGTTGTTAATGTCGTAGACTGGGTTGATATTGCAGTTGACTTGTCATGGGATGGACAGGATGCAGATTTAGTGACAGGTTCAGGTAGTAAAGATTTCACTCTAACTGTTACATCCAATGGTTCATCATTTAATGGATTCAATCCTAGGAATGTTACAGTTCTCCTAAATATTCGCGGAGATCTCACATCAGCACAAAGTACAACAGGTGAGGATTTATGGGATAATGGCGGACTTACAACCTTGATCGCTGGGACAAGCACCCGAATGGAAGAAACCTTCCGACACGGTGAAGACCCAAATGATGTTAGAAACGAAACAAGAGATGTTTTGGTTTATCAAACTGTTTGGACATATCAAGGAAGTGTAATGCCTAATGATGCTATCTCTGAAGGAACATATTCATTAGAAGCATCCTTGATGAATTTTGTCGATTATGATTCATGGGAATCATGTTGGGAAACAAACTCAACCGATGACGGACAAGGGAATGTTACTGAAACAGTATGGTATCATATGTGTGAAGAAACACAAAATTCTGATGACTACCCGAGCTCCAATGCAGACGCAATCACCGGAGCAGTAAACAATTATCACGATATTCGTATCACAACCCTTACGGTTTTCCAAGGATATGATTCTATGGGAGGCGGTGAACCAACATTTTCAGTTAGTGATGGGCAAAGCGGAGATTTGAATGTGGGACCTTCTAGGGTACATGTTCAAGTGGAACACCGTGGAAGCACTGAAACAACTACATATGATTGGAGTGTCAACTTCACCATTACTAAAGAAGGAGAATCTAATTCACAAGTACTTACTGCAGATGACTGTATGGTGGGTGTAGACCCAGCATACGAGCACGCAGAGTTAGGAATGAACGCAACGGCTATACCTCCTGCGTCATTACTCGGATTTGCATGTGATATGGTCGTTCTTGAAGAAGGAGTTTACACATTCGAAGCTGATTTAATAATGCTAAATGGAAAGTCAGCAGACCAACGCCCTTCAAATAACCATAAGAGCATGACTCTTGATGTTGTTAACAATCTACCTATGATCACTTCATTTGATTTGAATACACTTGGAGACTTAGTAGTTGGCCAAGAAGAACTTCTCCAGATGTCTGTGCAAGCATTCGATGTAGATGACCCATCAGGTGAATCTCTTGAATACTCATGGGCATACCAAGGTGGTATACTTCCAGGATGTGGCGGTTTAGCGGGTGTTGGAACACTTTGTCAATTCCCAATCCTCACGGAATATGTAATGATATTCGCAGTTACTGTTACTGTTACTGATTCACAAGGTGCTTCAGTCAGTGAAGAAATGATGCTCTCGATATGGAACAACGGTGTCGGAGCAGCAACTACTGATTCTGGAATCCAAGTGCAATATCCAATACAGTATTGGGCTGCAAGTGACTTTAGCATCACTGCCTCAGATGGTGATTTAAGTGCATTCATGGACCAAGAACTACCTGGATACACAGGGACTTATGATGCAATTGGTGTTGTTGAATACGCACCAGAAAATGGACTAAGCGCAATTGATGTTCTATCTCAGTCAATGTCAGTAACTTTTGATAAGAGCCTAGGTGCAACATCACTTTGGTATGTCACTGATTCTGGTTTGTGGACACCTATGTCAACAACTGTTGAGGATGTAGATGGAACAACATCAATGTTCAACTTCGACTTCCCTGCAGATTCAGCGACATTACCTGCTGGAAGCCTTGTATTGATTGGTGCTGCACTTGAAGAAGCAGCAGTACCAGTTGCAAGTATTTCTGCCTTTGATGCATCAGCTGGCAAAGGTGGAGCATTGGTGATGAACTGGAACGTTTCAACGATCCTTCTTTCATCCGACTCTGAAGTTGTAACAATTACTTGCGACACTAGTGACTCCTTGTGTAAACCAATGACAGCAAATGCAGTTCCTGGTGCAAAGACCTACACTTACTCTGGTACTAACACTGTACACGGAATGTCATACGATGTAACAGTATCAATTTGTAATGCTGCAGGCTGTAGCACTCCTATTGGAACTGGAACCATTATTGCTGACAAGGCAGTTGATGGTGGAGTATCTGCTATGAACATGGCAGTACAAGCAGTTGGAGAAGAATGGACAGTTTCATGGGCTGCAACAGGGGAAACTCTTGATGTTGACCACTGGAATGTCTGCTATCAAAAGCAAGACTCATTCGATGCAGCAAACATGCCATCACAATGTGTATCCACATCAGGCGCAACTGATACCACAATCAATATTCCAATGCCAACCGCTGAAGGAACATGGGATTACTATTTCACTGCAGTACCTGTAGATGGACTAGGTAACTCTGCTTCAGCAGCAAGTATGAACAGTATTGAGTATCATAGAGATGTTGTAATTGACAATCCAGATGATGGTGGTGCAATTGGTGTCGATGGTTCCAGTGATGGTGTCCCAGGATTCGTTTGGGGACTCATCGGTGGATTAATCCTCGTTGCAGTTATTGTTAGCGCTGTAATACTTCGCCGTGGCGAAGATGACGGCGAAAGCAAAGATTGGGATTACTGATCTTTAGACAAACCGTCTGAAACTAATCAATGAAAACATTGCCTGCGGGCAATGTTTAGTCGCCAAGGGGGCCGCTGCGGCGGCTCTCTTGGCTCTTCATTCCGTCTTTCATCCATTCTTCCTTTGGATGACTTAGGCAGCAAATTTCTTTCTATTCATTAGATGTAGAACTCCTTCCATGCAATAGGTGGGAAGATATCTTTTTGGCATTCAGAGGAACACACGTTTTGAATCCTTATTCGATATTATTTAATTTTAAAATTTTCAATTTCGGCGATTTATTCGGGCCACTAATTTCTCAAGGTAGAACTTCAAAAATAAGTATACAATTCTTTCAGAATCTGTGAACAATTTTCCGCTTTAGATCCATCCCTATTTTTGAGTATATAATATAAATAACATTTACAAAAAGATTGCACCACTTAAACGGGGGAATCAGGGCGCAGTATCTTGGTTCCAGTTAGTGTAAATAGTGAAGTATTCAAAGAACATGTACCCCAACCCTCATAAGCAGTGCTAAGCCTGCGATGCAGTGCATACAGTCCGTATGAGGTGAATGAACAATGTTGGGAACAAAGAAAACCACACAAAAGTCTGTCCTCGGTGGAATTGGAATGGCACTGTTATTGTGTCTGCTCATGGCGTTAATGCCAATGAGTGGATTCGTAACAAATGACGCTGACGAAACTAATTTCGTCAACGCTGATGAAGAGTCGAAAGACTACTTCAAGTTGCCAGAGACCATTGAAGACACAGACTATGAATATGACCAAGCCCTTGAACTCAAGGGAATGAGAGACCAAATGACCAAAGCTTACATCACAGAAGATGGAAATATTGCGCAACTAGTTGCTAGTGAGCCAATTAACTACCTTCAAGATGATGGCGTATGGGATGAAATTGACTTGAACGTCGTTGCGACAGCAAACGGCTGGGAAGTCACCAAGAACACTTACACAGCAGAATTTGCTGCGGAAGTTGCTGGTGGAGTCCGAGTTCAAGTTAATCAATTCGTCGACCCGATCTACACTGGTATCAACCCAACTGTTGTAACCCTTGATGAAACCGGAGAGGCACCACAGCCGCTAATGGTTGCTCCATCTAACGAAGGACCAACAGTTGGTGGTAATGTTATCCGATACCCAATAGCAGAAGGATATGACTTGGATTACACAGTCGAGTCAACACAACTGAAGCAGAACCTCGTAATTCGCGAGCGCCCTGTCCTTCAGCCTAATGCAGCCTGGTTAGGACTTTCTGAAGCAGTTCAACTGCCACTCGGATATTCCTTGTACATTGGTGACACACTCCTTGGTGAAGAAATCACACAAACACAAGAAGCACTTCAAGTACGCCACACAGAAACTGGAGAACTACTAGCTGAGTTCCCAGTTCCTATGGTTGTAGAAGAAGGTGCAGAAGAACCATATGTTGCAACATACTTTGTTCAATCATATGGATCTTTGATTATCTTGACTACAGCAGTTGACACAGACTGGTTACTTTCAGAAGACAGAGTCTTCCCACTTGCTATTGACCCTACAATTAAGGTCACATCCAGCACTGGTGGATATTGTTACGTATACTACGCAAACTGTTATACTTCTGCATACCGCTACACTTACAGATACTATGCTCAATTTAGATACAACCCTTGGCACAAGTATGTCTTCAACAGCAACCACGCTCTACCGACCGGGGCTACTGTTGATTCCATCAAGTGGAAGCAATATGTTTCCTACGCATATGGAAGCAGTTCTACACAATCAATGTCAGCAATGGTATTGGAAGCTTGTGGAACAGACGCTAAATATAACCACGCGATCACTTCAGCATCATGTTCAGGTGCTCTAGCCGCTGGAAATATCCAGCAAAATTATGGTGGTACAACTGCAAGAAAGATGGTTTCCTCAATGGGTAACTCTGCTATAGTTGATACTTACGCTCAAGGAACTGGCTGGAAGACTGCTGACATTTGTACAACAGCAACAACTTGTTCATCGGGCACAGCCGCTGGATACATTACATCTGCTCAAACCAATTCCGGTACTATCGGTATGAGTGCAAGAATGACCTCTTCAATATACACATACACATATGCGTATGCTGGTGGATCATCTAACTCCTATATCGAGATAGTATATTCTGGTGGTTCTGATACAGACGCTCCTACATCTGATTTCGCTCCATACTCTGGAATTACTTCATATGCAGAGGGTGCACGAACTTTCTTCACCACCCTTTCAGATATGGCTGGTGTTGATACAACATCCGCTAATGGACCTACTCTATATTATTCAATGAATAATGGAACATGGTCAAGTGTTTCCGCTACAAGTATCGGAACTTGTTCTTCAACTTCTTCAAGTTGCAGATTCAAGGCTACAACACCATCAGTTGATGCTGGAGATTACCTAGAATACTATTGGAAGTTCCAAGACCTAAACGCTGGAAGCAATGGCGCTAACGTTGGATATGACCCTGCATTAACAGGTTCACAAACAACACCAACACCTTACTACTTCGCAGTAGAAGATGTTGCAGATGCTGGAACTGATCAGAAAATGACAGTTTCTACTACGGACGTCAGCGGTGGAGGATACAACTATCCAAATGTTCTTGATCGCCAAATGACTTACTACGATGGAAGCGACGAATATATCTTTGAATTCGACACTACAAGTTGTGGTACTGGAACTCAATCATGTTTCTATACACCATCTTACTACTTCTATGCTAACTGGTTAACACAATGGACAACTGCTCCAGCAACCGGTTATAATGGAATGGGTGGAACAAGATCAGGTCTTGACCAACTCCACAAGGACGATGGAGGATATTTGACCATCAGTGCAAAGAACGGACCTCAATACAGCCTAATTATGTTGTATGACAGTTCTTCTAACTCATGGGCAATGGTTGGACTTGGCGACAAAGCTACATCCAGCACTTCTCTAGAAATTAACGACCCACTATCAGGTGGTACTGCTGCAACCAAATCCAATGGATATGGTTACAACATTGCCTACAAAATCGCTATCCCAGGCGGTATTACTGGTTCATTCGGTAAGTTTAATTTCAATGCTACTGGAAGTACAACCTCTGCTAACATGCTTTGTGTAACTGACAATGGTGCTTACTACTTCTACAGAACTTATTCTGGAACAGGTGGTTGTTCATCTGCGTATTATTACTTCGGAGCATACAACAGTATTACTAATTACAAGTGGTCTGGATTTGCAATGTCAGTAGGATACTATGGACAACAAGCGTCTACAGGCACTGTAACGTACAAGGTCGGTCTGGTTGCACCTCAGCCAGATACCTTCTCACCTACTATGGATCATTCAGCATTAGCTGACTCCCATAGCAAGGACAGAACAGTCGCAGTAACCATTACTGATGCAGGAGATCCACCATCTGGATTGAATGTAAGTACTACTACCGGTGTTGGACCAACTTTGTACTACCGTGCAGTTGGAGCAACTACTTGGTCATCCATTGGATTAACTCAACAATCTGGTAAGACACGAGCACAATGTGCTGGTGTTGGATGTACTTGGAGTGCGGACATACCAACTCTAGAACGTGGCGACGAAGTCGAATACTACATGACAGCACAAGATACTAGCACAGCATCTTCTGGTGTAAACACTGTAACTTCTTCAACAAACACATTCGAAGTTGGCGACCCTAACAAGATGCTGATTATTGAATGGAGAGATATGGGTTATACCACAAGTTACCTATGTACCTATCAAGTTGTAATGTACGACGTTACTAACGAAATTGAATTCAAGTACGATACTGGTTGTGGTGTATACTACGACTACATGACTACTGGATACCAAGACAGTACACGTACTAAGGGTGAAAATCTACGTACTGGAACTGGAAGTTACCAAGCAGGAGCAAACATCTTCTCCAACAACTACCGTATTTCAACATCGGCAACTTCCTATGGTCACGAGAACTTTGACCTTGGAATCAAGCACCTTACAAATGCACAAGCAGCAATTATAGGTTCTTCGAATGGTAATCCGTCAGCATACAACTGTGCTTATCAATTCAATAATAACAAGGCAAAGTGTGCTGCTAACATTGACATACCTGAAGGATTCGCATTCGAATATTTCGGTACAGAGTTCAATGGATCTGACAGTAATGATAGAATCCACATCAGCCGTCATGGTATTATGCAATTGATTAATTCTGGTAGTACTAGTACTTACAGAACCATGGGATCATACTACTCGGTTCCTGGGGAATTACCATCCAATAATTACTATGCTAAGTCCAACACACTTGCTCCAAACTGGGGCGGATATGGATCTTACTACTGTTACAAGAATACAGCTTACGACTGTGGTGTATATTACCGAGAAATGCCGTTTGAAGGAAAGGGTACAGATATTGAATCTGATATTACCGTTGATACAAATTGGGATATCGCAGATAGCCCAATTAGAATTAACCCTTCTAACGATTACCTGTCAATCTCAGCGAATCTTCAGATTGAGCCAGGTGTAGTTATTCAAGTAGCAGCCGGAAAAGGTATTTCCTTTGATGGCGCTTGTGATTCATTCACAGCTACTGGAAACGTCACTAACCACATTTTGTTTGAAGGTCAAGCAGGATCAACATGGGCTGGACTAGCGTTCACAAACTCCTGTTCTACAGGAACTGATGACCGCCACCAGTTCTCATATGTTGATATGGCTAACACCTCTGATGCAGCAATTGCAGCAGGTAGCCGTCACGGTACTGCTGCAACACCGTCATCTAACGCAAACGTTGGAAACTTCTCAATGAACCACATGACCTTCAAGAATGTCGCTTCAGCCTTCGAGCATGGAAGCGGACAAGGTACTGTCGTTACAATGAGTGATTTCAGTGTTGAAGGAAGTGCAACTGCTAACACAGCATGTTTCAACTTCGCAGAAGACACAGTTGCTACATTAACTGAAGGTACAATGAAGGATTGTAACACCGCAGGAACCTCCTGGGGTGGAGCGATTGTTATCGCAGATGGTGCATCAACCGGTTCAACTGGTGGTTCACTATTCTTAGAGAACACAACGATTACCAATTCTTACGTCAACTTGATCGATGTAGATTTGTCAATGGTTACTGTATCTAACGTTACTGCAAACACTGCAAGCGGACAAACAGGAAGCGCAATTGTTTCCTCCGCTGGCGCAGGTTCTGAAGTTGTTCTATTCAACTTCGATGCAGATGGCTACGACTCAGCGTCAATCAATGCTATCGGCTTGATTCACATCAACAATGTAGACTTAGGAACTGCTAACTTGGCTATGACCCCTGGTGGCTCATCGAGTACTGCGGCTGGACCATCTGGTGCAAATGCAGTAATTGACATGCTAACAGCCGGTGATATTCAGATGAATCGTATGCACCCAAGCATCTTCACAGATGTTAATGCAGGCGATGTTGGTATCTATGGAAACGCAATTACAACAGATGTACTTGACTTGGCTAACTTTATTGTTGGCGCATGGCAACTAACTGGCTGTGGATGGAATGTTAATATGGCTGGAATTAATGCAGACCTTGTTTACAGTTCATGTTCAAGCAGTGCTGCACCTAACACACTTGTAGTTTCTGATGGTACAATCACCCACACAAATTCAGTTACATCTGCTCTATATGCACGTAACACAAAGATGACTGTTGGTGAGACTGCAATTGGCAGTACAACTGCTGGTACAGGAACCATTTACCTTGCTAAGGCAAGCACAAATGCTCAGATATCA
Source organism: Candidatus Poseidoniaceae archaeon (assembly GCA_028821785.1). Classification (GTDB taxonomy): domain Archaea; phylum Thermoplasmatota; class Poseidoniia; order Poseidoniales; family Poseidoniaceae; genus MGIIa-L1. The sequence continues at coordinate 19,338 of JAPKFC010000011.1, forward strand.
TTGATTGATGTAACTCAGAATGGAAACGATTGTGCAGATAACTCTGGTGACACTTCAAACTGTGACTGGGACGCTGCATCTTCTGCAACTATTTACTTCGGTGGTACTGCACAAGCAAGCACTTACAGAATGGCATTAGTCAATTTAGTTCCAACACAAATTTGGAAGTCTGGACATACTGTCGCTGCTTCAGTGGTTGACAGTAGTGGAAGCGAACTCTTTGAAGTTGGTTCCCACCTTACTGATATGAATGGGGCTGCAACTATTTGGGTCGTCACAGGTGACTCAAATGGAAACACCTATTCTGACCACAACATCCGTGCTTTCGGTCCTGCAGGACAGAATGAAACAATGCACACCGACGCTTGGTATCCATCTTCTGGAGACTACAACATCGGAAGCAGCATTGATTTGTTACTAGAACCAGCACCAGTTGATTTCGATCAAGCTGGAATGGACTGTGCTTGGATGGCTCTAAACGCTACCCTTTCAGTAATGCAAACCTCTCCAGGTGTCTATGAATTTGACAGCACACCTATGACCATTTCTGCTGACCTACATCTTGATGGATGTACTATCAAGTTACTAGGTTCAGTAATGAAGGTTAAGAGTTCAGCAACTTCTTCACCAGTTCTCTCTTTGAGCAATGGTGGTAAGTTGATTGTAACAATTTCCGGAGATACAGGAGCAGTTGGAAGCCTGCAAGCAATGACCTCAACCTATGGACTACATCTTGATCTCCAAGATGGCGGTTCACTAGAAATTGATGGTGGTATTGTACGAGATGTTGCACAAGATGCAACAACAAACTCTGCAATACTAGTTGGCGATGGTGCAACATTGACCATGATGAATTCAGCAACAATCTTTGGTGCATCAGCATCAGCAGATGATATGGCTACAGTCAAGGTTGATGGTGGTACAATTAATGTCGATGATTCTTCAATTATCAACACTGGTAACACTGGAACAGCCCTTTGGGTTGAACAATCTGGTGGAAACATCAACAACATTATTGTGAAGAACGGCGCTGTAGGTATTCAAGCTTACAACGGCGCTCCTCAAATTGATGGATTTACTTCAACTGACAACACAATTGGTGTAGATGTCTACGGTGGTATGTCACTTCCTACAATTTACCGTTCTACTTTATTGAGCGGTAAGGCAACAGGTTGGGAAACATACGGAATCGACTTGTCAACATACTTAGGAACAGGTGACTACTTGCAAGTAGGTGCAAACAGTATCTATGCTGGCGGTAACGCACACCCTCTATACAACTATGCAACAAGCAAGTACTACATGATGACCGACCGATACAACGTTGAGTTGGAAGATGATGCAGGTAACTCTTGGAACGTCACTCAATCTGATGATCTTGGATACTACCCATACAGTTCAGCTGACCCAGCGTCAGGTGTAGGATATGCAGCAGCATACGATGGCGGTACCGGTGGTGTACCATCCTATAACTGTAATTATTACGGTTATTCATATGGTCCAAACGCACCAACAACTCAAGATGGTTACATGTATTACCTTTGGTACTATTGGCCTGGTGGTCCACAAACTAATCCAGGTTACCCTAGTTACTACGATTATCCTGCACAGTTTGGATTTGACTGGGAGAACATCGAAGATGTAACTCCAACAGGTAACGCAGCATATTACCCATACCATTACTGGGGATACTACTACACCTCATACCATGGTGGCGCAGCAGGTACTACCTTTGCACCTCCTGAAGGATATAATGGATTGTTTGGAAATTACAACATCTGTCTTGATTATGCATATTCATATTACATGGATGCAGGAGAAGGCGCACGTTTGACTTATCCTATTGTAGATATCTCTGCAAGCAACATTACCAAGGTCACTCTTTGGATGGATGTTTTGCACAACCGTGCAGACAACTACCAAGACCGCTTGGATTTCGTAGCTCGTAGTGGAAACGACCCTGCTGAACTAGGAAACTATGTCCGTGAATCTGGTACTGCTCTATTCAAGGATGGAACAATTACCGGTGCAGACACAGGTATTGAAGTCGGTGGCGCATTCGCTGCTGCTCACTTTGAGAATGTAGATGTTACAAGCCCTGTTAATGCAGGAATGGAAATTGTAGGACAAACTGCGGCATCATCTACTGGATTTGCAGTAACAGGAGGTACATATGGTGTACTTGCTGGAACTTCAGCATCAGGTAGTATCGATCTGCTAGATTTGGACCTTAATGGACAAACATCTGCTGGTATATACTACGTCAAGGATATTACTGGAGACTTATCTGGAGATATAACTAACTCTGCTGGACCGGCATTCAAGTATGGTCCTCTGTCTCACAGGGATATTTCCTTTGATTCAGTGGCTATTGAAAGCAATGCTATCGGTGTTGAAACTGCAGGAACTGGAGATATCACAATGCAAGATGTCACAATGCTTAATACCGTAGATGTTTCAATTACTGGAACATCAGACGTTGACTTCATCGAAGGAACAATTGATGTGAATTCGGTTTCAGTTACTGGAACTGGACTGTTTACCAGAATGCGTGAATTAGCAGTTACTCTAACTGCAGATTCAAATGTAGTTCCTGGTGCTACAGTTAATCTATTGGATGCAAGTGGTCAAGCTGCTGGAACTGGAACAACAGATTCCAACGGTCAAGTCGCAGGACTAACGTTCACGACTGCAACTGTTGATAATGGTGGAGTAGTAATTCCAAGTCTAAGTGGTTATGAAATTTCAACTGTCGCTAAGGTGGCTTATTATTACACCTCTTCGACAAACAACCTTATGGATTTCCGCTATGCATTTGAGTCAGCAACACTCACTGATACAAGTGGAAACTCAGAAACGGTTGCTTTGGTTGACCAAATCACAGACCGAGTTTGTTACGGATTCTCATCACCATCATATACAATGGTGGCTCAATGTAGTGGATATTTGAACACTGCAGGGTCCCGTAACGTGGATACTGATGGAGATGGAGTAAATGATGGTAAGGAGTATGGATATTATGGTGGAATTGCTACAGACATGTCTAACAAGACTCTAATGATCGATGTACCATTTATGTATATCAACGGTGGTTCTGATTATGACTTTAACAACACTCAAATCCTTGCAACTGGTGGTTACACATACTACGATACACAACGCTGGTACCCTAAGGCTCCATATGGATCAACTTTCACCATGCATGATGGTGCTATGTATTCCATGATGGTTAACCCAGATACTGGAAGTCCAATGGGAATTGAACTTGGATATTATTACTATGCTTTGAATCTAAATATTGATAATTCAATATTGACTGGTATGGCAACTATTGCAACATCCAACGGTTACAACTATGCGTTCGGTAATTACAATTGGGAAGTAGAAGAAGTCTCTATTACTAATTCTGTTATCACTCATTTCCGTGGATATACTACATTGAATAATGCAGTCTCCTGGAATGACATGTGTATTGCACTTGGTGGTGGAGATGGTGGAGTCATTAGTGGCAACACTTTCAACGATTGTGCAGTTGGTGTTATACTTCAAAGATCTCCATACTACAGTTACCACACTGCTGATTACTTCGGTGCTGATAACCTAACTGTTAGTGGAAACACTTTCAATGATGGTGGAGAAATTGCTGACGTATGGATTTACACCAACGCTTATGCAGATGATGCAGTCATTACTGATAACACATTCAACAGTGATGGTTCAAGAGGAAGTGCAGTTGCAGTGTACAATGGTAATAACAAGAGAATAGAAATCTCTGACAATACCATTAACGGTGCTAATGATGGAATCTATGTAAGAAATGTTGCAGACTTCACGATTGATAACAATACAATCTATGGTGTCGGCGATTCATCTGAACCAGGTATCAATGTACGCCAAGGACAAGGTGATGTTACAAATAACACACTAATCGATGCAGATGGTGGACTTGTGTTGAACTCAATGTCTCAACCTCCTGCACCTTCATCATCATTGTGTACTATCCGTTCATATGACTACAGTTACACTAAGTCTTGTACCTTTACTCTTGCATCTGGTAAAACTCTAGCAATTGATCTAGAGACAGATAGCTGGGGCGGAGAAGTTGGATTAGAGATTACCAAGCCTGATGGAACAAAAGACACATGGTCTGCAGGTTCATTCTCGTCCCTAACTGGATACACACCTCTTGTGACATACACGGCTGCTGGAAGTTACACAGTCAAGGTAACTGACACATACGGTGACGGTGGTACAAACATGTACGCACTTGAATCATCTGGTGGAGCAGGATACTCTGGCCCTGACATTTCTGGAAACATAATCAGTCTATCGGCTGGTCGTATTTCCCCGAATGCAGTTGGTATTACAGCAATGGACTGTTCATCTGTAGAAATTAACTCTGCAGGAAACAGTATCACATTGTCTGACAATGCTATAGTTATCGAGAATTGTGATTTCAATGACGATGGATCTGTACTAGCTGGTGATGGCTCATCTCTAACCAACGGAATTAATTCCGCTGATGGAGTGAACACAGTATCTTTGAGTGGAACAACCGTTTCAGGTTACGACACAGGTGTTGAGATGCCATCCGGTACTCTCAACCTAATGGGTGATGCATCAATTTCTGGTGCAACCTATGGTGTCCACGCAATGAGCACAACTGTAACAGCGATCAACGCAGCTGTTGACGGTGGTACTGCAGGAACTGGTCTATACGTTGAAGACTCATCAGATGTTTGGGTATACCCACTAGACGCATCCGGTGATATCGGTGTACACATTGTCAATTCACCATTCCGCTGGGATGGTGGAACTGTTGATGCAACTACCGCATTGAAGGTCGACGAATCAGTAGGTACAGTTGAGAACATGACTTGGTCTTCATCAACACAAATTGATGCAGGTTCAAACGCATACATTACCTCTATTGGTAATTCTCTTGACGCATCTAAGTTGATGGTACACTCTACTGCAACTATCGATGAAGCAAATCTCTTCTCAATGGCAAGCACTCATTTGACTGCTACTCCAACGAACGAGGTTTCACTTCTAATTCAGTCCACTGACGGTACACGTGCTTCGTACGTGTCCACAAGTTTCCAACCAGAGAATATGGTTGTTGACGGTGACGACAGTGACTGGAACGGTGGAAACGCTCTGAACCCATCTGGCTATGCAATGCCTGGTGTAATGAGCGGTGACGGTACCAATGATATGTCTATGACCTACATCGAAGGTGACAACCTATACTTCGGATTGACCGGCGAGGACTTAACCAACTCCGACTTACTGATTTACATCAGTACTGATGGAAGTGGATCCACAACTGGATACAATGGAATGGGCGGTGCTCACACACTACCTGTACCTGCGAACTATGTTCTTTGGGCAGACAGTGATTCATCCTATGACCTGTACTCATATGGTTTCCTTGGATGGGGACCTACTTCATTGAGTCAGGACGCTATAGCAGTAGACTTCTCTGGCGACTTCGCTGAGATCTCTATTCCATTCAGCCGCATGGGCGGAACACCAAGTCAAATTGATGTTGTTGCAATAGTACAAGGAGAGAGCACTGCTGATGTCAGCACTGTTCACCCAACTCAAGCAATCAACAGCGCAAATACTCTGCAATCCTTCAGTGACTACATCACTGTTGAATTGACTCACGATGATTTGCTGACTGGTGTAATTGCTGATGAAGTACTAGTATACCGTACCTACAAGGGATCTAACACACCAAGTGTTGCAAAGGACTACGACGTAATGGTCAAGACCTCTGCAGACTGTGCTTATGACTGGGCTGTTAGCGAAGATGTCTCAATGGCAGCTAACGTTAACCTCGTCCTTGACATGGAGCGTGCTTGTCCTGTTATCGGAACTTCACTCGCTGACATCACTGTTAACGAGGACTCTGGTGCTTACACATTCAGCCTAACTAACATGGCTGATGACGTACAAGATGATGAATCAACAATGTCCTGGACATCTGCTGATAGTAACCTTGTTGCACACGACAATGTTCTAGTTGATTGGAACCAAAATGGTCACCAAGTAACTATTACACCTCTTGATAACCAGTTCGGTACAATGACCTATAGCTTCGAAGTAACTGATAGCAATGGATTGACTGATTCTAAGAACATATCATTCGCTGTTGAAAACGTCAACGACGCACCAGTGATTTGTAATGTCGAAGAAAATGACTGTATGCCTCTATTCTCAGAGGATGTATCGTTCAACAACATCCTTCCTGAAGGATTCGGTTCCCATATCAAGTCCTTGGGAGATGTAAGCAATGCAACACGTTCTTACGTCCGTGACATGGCTAATGAGCAATCACCAACCAGACAAGTCTACACATGGGGTGCTTCGGTACCTACAACATGTATTGCCTTCTCTGCTGAGGTCAACACGATCAACGAGTTGGTTCTAACCGAGAACACAAACAACGAACTAGGTGGCACCTGTACTGTTACTCTAACTCTATCTGACGATGGAGCAGAGAATCAAGCTGCTAGCGACTTCGATGTTGAATTCTCAGTATCACCTGTTAACGACGCTCCGGTTATTCTTAACTGGAATGCATCAATGACCGATGATGAAGGAAGAACTGTTTCAGTGAACCCAGACAATGGATCTGTCAACACAGTGCCTTGGAAGCTTTCAGTAATGGAAGACGACACAAGTGCTGAAAACTTGACATTCAGTCTGGCTTCTATGAAGGACGATATCGATCATAACGACGCTGATTTGACTTGGGAAATCGAGTCCACAGACCAGTGTGTTTACGGTAACTACTTCGATGCTACCATCGTTGGTGACGACTTAGTCTTGGACCTTGTTGCAGATGCAACTACTAACGGTTACGACTGGGAAGTTGACTACTTGAACGAGAACGGTATCCACCAAATCGGACCAACTGGATCTGACTACTGTCAAATCCGTTTGGTATTGCGTGACACAGGTGCTGCACCATCGTATGTTCCTAATTACGATACAGCACTAATGCCTATTGCAGACTACCAGCAAGGTGTTGCTACGCAAGAGATTGGTATCCGTGTCGAAAGAGTACGTGAGCTTGTTGCTGATTACGGATTCAGTGAAGACACTGGATTCTCCTTCAATGGAGTTAACAACATCATGACTGGAACATATGTCCCAGTTTCTGTTGATGTTACTGCTGGCGGAGATGAAGGTCCTTACACCTATGACCACATGTTGGCGATTACCTACCACACAGACGGTCACTCTGAAATCGAGCAAACACGTTACTACGCTGTACCAGCATATGGATCATCAGTTAAGATTACTGAAGATGTCTATATCACAAAGGATACAACAAACGTTTGGGTCGAGATGGATGTCAAGACCTGTTTGGCAAACCCTTGTGACGTACTAGTATCTGCTACTGACCGGTTCCAGACCGATAGCCCTGCTTCCCACCGTTCTAACAACCAAGGACAACAAGGAGCAGATTGGTCTAAGCCTGGACAATACGGTAGCAATGCTACACAGACTTCAGAACGCCGACCTCTACTTGAAGACAGCAATTGGTGTAACAACATGATGTCCAGTCTAAGCACTGCGGCAACATGTGCACACGCTAACCAGCCATCTTCAGCCTTTGAGGCAAGCGGACAGGATCTACCAGTTGTAGTCGGTACAATCGGCGCAGGTGCAGTTCCATCCTTCGCTCCTAGCATTATTGCTGTGAGCCTTGCTGGTGTCTTCGTCGGTGCTCTTGCACTGTCTGGACGCCGTGAAGAGGACGAGGAAGCAATGGAAGAGTCTATCGTAGACGATGAACGTGCAGTATCCCCTGTTATCGCAACCATTCTAATGGTCGCTATCACAGTGGTTCTGTCCGGTGTCATTTACGTGTGGGCTTCAAGCCTCGCTGAAACTGATGTCAAAGGTGTCCCAAGAGTCACCTTCGACATTGAGGATATCAACGGTGCAGATGCAGACCAAGGTCACTGGAGAATCTCAGTGACACAATCTGAAACTGATTTGGCTACCCAAGCTGTTGAAGTCCGTGTGTTCTATGTGGATGCAAGTGGGTCTCCTCAGACCTACACTGCTAATTTGGCTGATACAAACGATGTTTACGGATTCAACCCTGCAAACAGTGACGCTTTCGTCACATTCGTTGACCAAGTGAACAAGGAAGGAACCAAGTCGGTTTCTACCTTCAACACTGGCGATGAAGTCTACGTACGAACCCATGCACCAGATGGTACACCTTTGACCGATGTCACGATCACCATGTCATATGCTCCGGCAAATGCACAAGGTGCTCTACTCCGCTCCTGGAGCGGACTGGCATACGACCTCAAGGCTTGAACTTAGGTAAGTGAAACGATGCATTAGGGCTGGGGGGCTGCGGCCCTCTACCCTTTTGTTTTTCGAGAAAACACCGTACTCTGCGGAGACGGTATAGTAAATGCGAACGCTGGGCGGGGTTCTTTGAACCTCCCCAGTTTTTCGCTTCCTTTTTTTCTTCAGTAACTTGAGCAGTGTTATTTGCAAATGTTGCGAAGCCTTTCAAGCAAGACCCCTCCAGTATGTATTGGGGAGCCTCATGCCTACAAGTCCTAGCAATTCAGTTCAGGGTAAATTACCCGCCTGTGTTGTTTTTGATTGTGATGGCGTCTTGGTTGATGCAGTTTCTTCATGGAGAACTCTGCATGACCATTTTGGTACAGATAACGTGGTAAACTTACAACGTTTCATCAATGGGGAATTGAGCGATGTTGAATTCATGCGCTCTGATATACAATTATGGAAAAACATCCAAGATCCAATCTTCAAGGATGATTTATTCCGAGCTTATTCTGGTGTGAAGTTGATGCCAGGTGCAAGAGAACTTGTTGCTGATTTGAAGGAGAAGGGTGTTTATGTGGCTATTGTGTCTGCAGGTGTAGACCTTTTTGTTTCAACAATTGCATCAATGCTAAAGGTTGATGATTGGATTGCTAATGGTTTTGAATTTGCTGAAGATGATTCTTTGAAGAATGAGGGTATTTGTCGATTGCATGCAGGGGGCAAGGGAGCCATTATCAAGAAATTGTGCGATTTGAATAATATCACTTCATCCGATGTAGTTTCAGTTGGTGATTCAGAAATGGATTTGAGTATGCACATTGAAGGTAGTACTTTCATCGGTTTCAATCCATCAAGAGATTCTTCACTAATGGCTTTTGAAAAAGCAGGTGTGGAAATAGTCATCGCTAAAGATTTGAGTTTGCTAAGACCACTGTTAGGTCTAGAGTAGTTTCACTACTTCATGCAAATGGAATTGCAGTAGTAGCATGGCTCTTAAGATTGACAATTGTCAAAATACATGGCTTTGGTTGGAAACCAAGCATTCTTTGGTATGAGGTTTGATCTTGCCATGTACTTGAGCAAATCAATGTCGTACCCTTGAAATCAATGCAAGCATGACCATGAACGTGACCAGTAACGAAAATATCCGGTACTTCATTGATTACCAGCCCATCTTCTGGTTCAGGTGAAAGCGGAGTCTTACCGCCCCATTGTGGTGCAAGGTGCCTTCTTCTCAGCATTTGGCGCATTGCTTCAACAGGATCTGAATAAGTTACAGTTCTCAATCCTGCTACGAAATCGTCAATTGATTTACCATGATATGATAATAGTCGAACACCGTTCAAAGAAAAATCACAAGGGTTACCAACAAATGTTGTGGAATTATAATCCTGTTGAATATCCTTCTCAAATGTTGGCTGCGGTTCTGCTGGACGAACTGCATCATGGTTACCTGGCAACATTACACATTCGACCCAGTCTGGCAATAATTCCAACAGTCTAGCGAATTCTGTGTATTGGCCGTACAAATCAGGTATAGCCAATTCCTTATCCTGTCCAGGATATATTCCAACTCCATCGACACAATCACCTGATAAAATGAGATACTTAATTGTCTTTGCAAGTGGGTCGGTATGGAACCATCTTACCATCTTGTGCCATTGAGCTTCCAAAAATGTCTTTGAACCAACATGGATATCTGAAATGAATGCTACGCTAACCCCATGTTCTGAACTAGCCTTCTGATGTTTTGGTTTTAGTGGGAAATATAAATCTGAGACATAAAAAATATCTCCAGTTTGACTAAAGGAACCAGAAACGCCCAATACGTCATCTGGCATCAATCCCGATTCAAGAATCATCTCCTGCGCTCTATCTCTATCATCTCCTTGACGCTTGGTTAGAAGGCATGTCATTTCACCAGTTTCATCTTCAATGCCCCACATCAAATGGCCATTTTTCGTATAGCGTGGTGCGTTTACCAAACCTATCGCTACTGCTGTATTTCCGTATCCTTGATAACGAGAATATTCGGTTTGTAAGCGAGCAATTTCCTGTGGTGGTTTCGGTAGGTTTGAATTTCTAATAATCATTTTTCTAATTTTTTCTAGTCGGTCTGAAAAACATGAATTTATATCAGACATTTTGCCTTCAGTAACCGATTTTCCTGTGATATCATAATGAACTTTGATGTCTTGAGGAGCATCACTTGCGTTTTCGCTAAAGTCATCTACGCTCCAGTCAGGAAGATTATTACGGAAACGAACATCAAATGGTTCATGTTGAGCAATCGGTGCAATAGTTCTCCCCAATTCGTCTGCAGAATTATTGGCTATAACCTCGGTTGGGGCAGTTGTTACTACTGGAATTGTAATTTCTTGTTCAACTGTCGCTTGCTTGCTATTTGCCGAACTATGAGCGGAGACCATTTTATCCAAAATATCTTGAGTTAATAATCCAGAACTGAAACCGATTTCTTGGGCGTATGAAAATACAGCATACGGGTCTTCAAGTTCTTGAACCGCCTGCTTCATTGATTTCAATAACATTATTTTACGGCTGGCCAAATGCTGCCAGATATCTACTGCATCGCCACCCATAATGTCTAAGGTGACAGAGGATGCACATAAGCAGTGCGACGAAATTGCTACGATTTACATTATCATAGAGTTAGTAATGTTATTCATTTTCCCAATGAACTTCATTGCTAATACTTTCCTTTGAATTAGGTCCCTTTCCCTCTCCAGACCAAGTGTCATCTTTCAATATTCCTTTTTCTCTTGCATCTTCTTCACGTTTTGATCGTTCTTCTTCGAATAATATTTTTGCATCCTTCTCAGCAGTTACTCTTGATTCTTCTTCTTCCCTTGCAATTTCAGCATTATCCATTGCTCTATCCCAATATTTAATCGCGGTTAACAATGCGAAATGAACGAATGCGATTTTATTCTCGGCCCGATTTCCACCGATTTCAGTAATATCTGAATTGGCCCAACCATCCGATGCAATTCCCACATAAACGGTACCAATTTTTTTATTGGACCCGTCATTATTAGGTCCAGCAATTCCAGTGATTGAGATTGCAATACTTGCATTAGCATTAATGCGGGCGCCTTGAGCCATTTGGATTGCAACTTCAGCAGATACAGCCCCTCTCTTTTCCAAAGAACTCTCTTTTACACCGAGTTCCTTAATCTTAGCTTCATTGGAATATGTTACCCATGATTGCTGGAACCATTGACTTGCACCAGCAATGTCGGTAAACGCACTTGCAAGCAGCCCTCCGGTGCAGGATTCTGCCACTGTGATAGTGTGATTTCCTTCCTTAATACGGCGAACTAATCTCGCTGCCGTCGCTTGGACATCCTCATCCATATATGCGAGGCTAGTGGTGACTAGTTTTGAGGTTAGTGGCGATGCGGTTAGTTGAAATGCCCCTTGCCACAGCCTCGGAATACGGGTTCGTGGTCTAGCTGGTTATGACAGCGCCTTTACACGGCGTTGATCGGGGGTTCGAATCCCCTCGAGCCCACTTTTGATGATTAGTTCTTCACCAAAGATAATTTTCTATTGAATCGCTTTTTGCGTGAAAAACCTTAGAAATTCCTCTTATCTCTTTCTTTTCATCAATCAATAGTAAATGGATAGCTCTATTGTGAATACCTGATAGATATTCACTTCCTCTATGGTCTAGGCCAATCAAAAAACCATCAAGTTCTGCGAACATCCATACCGCTGTTGCATTCGGTAAATCTTCAGCATTAAGTAAAATCCAGCGGTATTGACGTAGAGATTGACGAAGTTGGTCAGGTGGAATATCTTTGAATTCACTAAACCAGGCAAATTTAATAGAGTCCTTTTCACCCATCAAATCGCCTTCATTTTCATAATTTGTAGCGTAATAGAGCAACAACTCCGCCCATGCCTAGCAATTGTAGTCCGGAATCATGGTCGGTTGAACATTGAATAAGTTCTGCTGAGATATCCGAAAGACCTCTACACCAGACTGGCCATGTTTTGCCAGCGATGGTATCTTCTTCGCTTCTGAGTAAATCGGCTGTGATGAGTAAGGTTTCTATCGCCCCTTCAGTTAGTGCTCTGTCCAACTGCTCTTTGCCATAGGCTACAGTACCTGTTGTGGACAATCTTGTCCATGCTTCTTCAAGTAGCATTATTTCCTTTGAGATTGCATGTTCTCCGAGTAAATCCTCAGCCAAACCTTCGCTTAACACTTCATTGGCTGCTGAGCGCCCTCCCATTGAAGTGGCAACTAGTTTGATGAATCTGCTATGGCCGTTATCTCTTAGTTCTGACAATAATACATCCTTTGCATGACCTGGCCCGCACAGTATCAGTGGGATATCATCATTTAGTTGAGCCGAAATTGCCGAAATAACGCTTTTTCTAAAGGATGAAGCCACTGACGAAGTCGTCTTCAAATTACCGCGTTTCCCTCCTCCTCGCATAGTCCACATTGCGCTTTCTCTCAGCCCTCTACCGGTAATAAAATAGAGAATCATCTCGTCATTCTCAACGACAAGAAGAGCAATCTGAGCCGCTTTACTGGCTTTTTCACTCTGTTTTAGCAATTCAACATCAGTTACATCAAATGGGGTCAGAGATGTGATCTCAATCTCATCCATTATCTCAACAATATGAGTGTGGTGTAAACCAATATCAATCTTAGACTCTTCAATAATTCCATGGATTCTTAATGTGTCTGAAAATGTTTGATATTCCGAAGTTTCAATTCTCAATTTTATCCACATTTTTTTCCTTTCAGCAGACTTTGCTCGTCCACCAGTTTCTCCCACAGTAGTTTGGTCTCTCCTCTCACCAAGCATTGCTATCGAAGTACCTTTGCGGGCTAATCTTGAAATTGACCACAAGTCGTCTTGAGATTCAATTCGAATTCTCCATAACATCTGCTGACGTTTGAGAATTTTCATTTTATTCACCTAAATACGCCGATTAAGTTGCCATTCTCATCCATGTCCATGTCGAGGGCAGCAGGGCGCTCAGGTAATCCCGGCATCGTCATCATATTTCCACAAATCGCAACGACAAAACCAGCTCCAGCATTCAAACGAAATTCTTTGATCGGTATAGTAAATCCAGAAGGTGAGCCGAGTAAGTTTGGATCATGAGAGAACGAGTACTGAGTTTTCGCCATACAGACTGGCAGTGTGCCATATCCCCATTTTTCAATTTGGGCTAATTGTTTTGCAGCCGACATTTCAATTCTTACTCTATCCGCCTTGTAGATTCTAGTTGCTATCGAATCTATCTTTTCTCTAATAGTCGCATCTGGCATGAATAATGGAGTGAACGGCCTTCCAGCAGCAACATGGTCCTGAACTGCTGAGACGACAGCTTTTGCTAATTGTTCTCCTCCTGCTCCACCCTTTGCATGAACTTCACAGATTGTTACTTCAGTTGCTCCACTTGCCCTAGCAGCATCACCCAATGCGGCAAGTTCCGCATCAGTATCTGTTGTAAAGCGATTGATTGAAACAATAACTGGCATACCAAAGCCAGCCATATTTCTAATATGTCTATCGAGATTGCCAGTTGCCCCAATTATTACAGCCTCAACATCCTCAGTAGCCAATTCTTCAGGTGTAGGGCGATATCCACCTCTATCTCCAAAGGCGCCACCATGTAATTTCATAGAGCGCACTGTTACATTCATAACCACACAATCTGGTGATTTTCCAGAATTGGCTGCTTTGATATGCATGAACTTCTCAGCACCCATATCGGAACCAAATCCAGCTTCAGTGACAACAATATCAGCCGCACCTAGTGCGATTCTATCTGCGATAATGCTAGAATTGCCATGGGCAATATTTGCGAAAGGGCCGCCATGGATAAATGCAGGATTTCCTTCTAGTGTTTGTACGAGATTTGGTAAAAATGCATTTCTCAATAATAATGCCATTGCACCTGCTGCACCAATCTCTTCTGCTTTGATAGGATGGCCTTCTACGGAAGGCCCGATAACAATCTCGCCAAGTCTCCTACGAAGGTCTGCATAGTCACTTGCTAAGACCAATATCGCCATTACTTCACTAGCAGCGGTAATATCAAATCGGTCTTGTCTAACATTTCCATTTGCCGCAGTACCCAATCCAATTACAATTTGGCGTAATGACCTATCATTCATATCGATAACTCTCGGCCAACTAATTCTTTCAGTATCAATCTTGCACTTGTTGCCAAATTTCAAATGGTTGTCAATTAAAGCACTCAACAAATTGTGAGTTGAGGTAATTGCGTGCATATCGCCAGAGAAATGGAGATTGATATCTTCCATTGGTAATACTTGAGAATGTCCACCTCCAGCAGCCCCTCCTTTGATACCAAAGACAGGACCCATTGAGGGTTCACGGATTACGCAAGTAGCCATTGAGCCAATTGCACAAAGCGCCTGTGTCAGTCCAATCGTGGTTACTGTTTTCCCTTCACCAAAAGGAGTTGGGTTAACTGATGTGACTAATACTAGGCTTCCTTGAGGGCGATCGAATCTTTCACTAATCGCCTCCCAGGTGATCTTTGCCATCCCATTACCAACAGAAGTTAACTCGTGAGAAGAGATGCCCAATTTCCAAGCAATTGCTTCAATTGGTTCTAGAGTCGCGGCTCTTGCAATATCTAAGTCACTAGCCATATTGTTGCATGCGCGCACAACCACCTTTCAATCTCTCGCTTAGATTAGTGGTTGAAACAGCCTTTTGTTGAGTGCTTGAAAGTACTCAAATCACTCTTCTTTGATGTTTCCGAGGTAATCTGGAAGGTCAACACCAGCCATTGCCGCGATATCGTGGACAGGCGGTAGTGACTTGATTAGAGAAGATACGAAGTTGGCAGTTGAACCGCCACCATCTCCACCATTGCCTGAATCCCAAACAGTAATCTTATCAATCTTCAAGTTAGAGATTGCTTCAGTTTGTCGTGCAACCAATGCTTCAATCTTTTCAACCATCAACAGTGTAGCAGCAGCCTTTGCATCGCCACCTGCGCTTTTTACAAGTTGTGCGTAACCAGCAGCCTTTGCTTCCAGAACTGCTTGTTGTCCAGCAGCCTCTGCATTATATTTTGCAAGAGTAGCATCCGCTTGACCTTGTGCGATTAGGCGCTCTCTATTTGCTTCAGCAGTAGCAGCGATCTCGATTTGCTCCTTAGCAATCTCTTCACGAGCGATTTCTTCAGCACGAAGTCTTTCTCCTTCCATCTCATATTGAGCCTTCTGAATATTGACCTGAGCCATACGCTTTGCAACTTCTGAACGTTGAAGTGCTTCAGCTTCCTTTACTGCAAGGTCTGCATTGTAGTGAGCGATAGATGCTGCTGCAATGTTTTCACCTTCAACAGCAAGTGCTTCTTGATTGTTGATGAATATACGCTTGTCGGCTTCCGCAGCCTTGACACCTTTTTCGGATTCGTTTAGGTTATTTGCAACTTCAACAGTACGGGTTTTGTTAGCAATTGCTTCACCAGTCTCACCATCACGGCGAGCGTTTGCACGGTCAACATCTGCAGCTGCGATTGCGATAGCAGCAGCCTTTGCACCAATGGACTTGATATAATCAGCCTCATCAGTAATATCTACAATGTTAACGTTGATTAGATACAATCCAATCTTGTGTAGTTCAGAGTCTACATTGGTTGAAACATCTCGTAGGAAAGCCTCTCTGTCATTATTAATTTGTTCAATCTCTAGAGATGCAACAGTAAGACGAAGTTGACCAAAGATAATCTCTTTTGCCATGTCCTCAATTTCTGCTTGGTTCAATCCGAGTAGACGTTCTGCCGCATTGGACATAATCGAAGGCTCAGTGGAAATACCGATAGTAAATGATGAAGGAACGTTGATACGAATGTTTTGCAATGAAAGAGCATGTTCAAGATTAATGCTAATTGTCATTGGTTTTAGATCTAAATATGCATAGTGTTGGATTAGAGGCCAAACTACTCTTCCACCACCGTGGTAACAGGCGGCAGCCCCTCCGGTTTTGACATTTCCATATACGACCAAAATTTTGTCCGATGGTGCTAATTTATATCTTGAGGTTGCGACGTAAACCGTCCCTAATATAACTGCAACGAATAATCCAATGCCTAAAATAAATAATGTGCCAGCAACTGCCATAGTAATCATACAGCCATACGAGCACTCCTTTATGAGTGTTGACCCGTTTGAGGCTATTCTTCAGTTGTAGGTGTCTTTTGGTCGGTCACCGAAATCGATTTTACAATTACAGTTTCACCGATATGGTCAACCACTTGAATAAACCTACCAGTTTCAATCTTTTCTGTTTCATCGTTGCTCACCGCGGAAACTGTCCTGAGGGCTCCAGTAAATTCAACTTGAACTTGGCCTGATTCTCCAGGGGAGATCGTTTGGTAGACTTTTCCTTTTGCACCGATTGATTGATGGTATTTTACAGTACCATCGGTTTCCAAACTTTTCATCATCTGGAATACTTTGCCGATTACCCACATAGAGGCAACACCGGCAACAGTACCAGCTAGAATTGCATATAGTACATTGTCATTTGATTGCGACACACCTAATCCAAATATTCCAAACATCATCATGAAACTTAGGAGACCTTGTATGGTTAGCATATGGAAAATCCCTTCAGCGCCAATATCCAAGTCAACATCTAGCCCGATTATATCCATTGCCCCGTCTGCAACGCCGCCGAGTAGAACTAATAGAAAATAAATTATGAATAAAACCGTGCCCACTATTGCGGAACCGGCAAACAATAAGTCAACGCCTGTAATTGCTCCCAAGCCTAAAAAATCTAAAATCGAAGAAAAGAGTCCACTCATATATCTGCCCCAGTTGTTGTGATTGGTTACTCCGCATCAATGTTGCGCTGTTTTTTAATTGGCCTGATGTACAAAATATAGTAATGGATGTAAACCACAGGTCCCAAACTCGCTCCAACTAAAGCACCGATTCCCCATCCGGGTAGTTCTAATCCATAACCAATAGTGCCAATAATAAATAATGTAAGTAGCATCGACGCTTTTTCTAAAATCATTAAAATTGGATTAGAGCCGTTGTTGACTTTTTCCTTCATCATGAAGACATCGAGTAATCCAGACATCGTATTTTGCCTCAAAGTATCAAATCAGACCAAGTTATTTCGCTGAGAATAACAACGGTGAGGTATATTATTGCGATCCATCCAACAGCGTTTCTTCCCGGCTCCATATTTCCATCAATCTCAGAAATCGTCCCATCATCATTCCGTACGAATTGTGTACGTTCAGAAGTATTGTAATTTCCATCAAATGAAAATTCCTTGATATTTTTATTTGATTGATAA
>JAPKFC010000067.1 GCA_028821785.1 Candidatus Poseidoniaceae archaeon
CATTATTGCTTAGAGCATTGTTCTTAGTCATTCCATTCCGGGCCGTGATTGGAAAATTTGCTCCACATTCAGGATGGGCACTTAAAAAATTGAAAGAGTTGCCAGTTAGAGGATTTGGTTTGTTGGCAATCAATGAAATATTTGCCTTTATGATTCCGCCAATGCTTGTCTTAATTATTCGATTATCAAACAATCCAATCGGCTGGCAGAGTTGGTCAGAAGTCTCAAATGTAGGCGGCATTGTATTATTTACAAGTTTATTGTTGTGGATCTTTTTTGATGCCTTGAGGATACTGCGTGTTCGTCGTATGATGAAAGCTGTTGAAAAGCATGACATTGCTAAATTACGTAAAGTAGCAGATGCTGGTCTCGGTGCTAGAAGTTTGTTGAGGAAGTTCTCAAGAAAGGATACAGATGAAATTGATACTGAGCAACAGACAACTGCTCAAACAGGAGGAAAAATTGCAAAGAAATCTCTCAAAGTTTGGGGGGCACGTGCATTGATGGCCCGAAAACTAACTCCTGCTGGTTTAGTCAGTAGTATTGCGTTAGGCGCTGCAGTTGAAGTAGCAAGAGTTGGGGCAGGAAAACTCTCAGATAAAGTTGATACTAAATTACAAGATGAATTTAACAAAATCTCCAAAGTAAATACTAAGACATTGATGGTTCTTTTACTACGTGATCTACTGATGGGATTAGTTCCATTACTGATTCTTGCATATGTTCCGGTAATCTTGCCTTGAGCATTCCAAAGTTAGATTTCAGCCGCCATGTTGAAGAATTGCCGGCGTTGACCTATGGATAAGGGGATACGATGTCACTACTCATTCTGATGCGCCACGGCCAATCAATGTGGAACGCAGCCAAGTTATTCACTGGATGGGTTGATGTTCCACTAACCAATGTTGGAATCGATGAAGCCATCCAAGGTGGCAAAGATATCGCTCACCTAGCAATCGATGAAGTTCACACCTCTACACTAATCCGAGCGCAAATGACTGCAATGCTCGCACTAGCCCAGCACAATGGTGGTAAAACCCCCGTATTCCAATATACTCAACCAGAAGGTGGAGTTGAAAATGTTTCACAAAATGAGGCAAGAATGATTCAATGGGCTCAAATAAACGGCGATCAGCCTTCCGACAACATTCTGCCTATTTTTGTTTCATGGCAATTAAATGAAAGAATGTATGGTGATTTACAAGGACTCAATAAAGACGATACTCGTCAGAAATATGGCGATGAACAAGTTCACATTTGGAGACGTTCATTTGACGTACCACCTCCTAATGGCGAATCACTTGAATTAACTGCAGAACGAACATTACCTTATCTTGAACAATCAATTATTCCTTCTTTACAATCTGGAAAAAATGTATTCATTGCAGCTCATGGTAACTCACTAAGAAGTATTATCATGTCTCTTGAAGGATTAAGCCGTGAACAAGTTCTATCACTAGAAGTTCCAACAGGAAGTCCAATCGTATACGAATTTAGCGATGATCAATGGAATCGATTACAATCATTCTAGAGAATTGCGATAGGTGAGAATATGGTAAAGTCTCTACCTAAAGCCAAAAGAAATCTACTCATCGTATTATTGCTATGTTCGCCTTGGTTTGCTTGCCAAGTTTGGATTCAGGTTTCTGCACCGGACGAAGTTTGGACTTCGATGCCAACCTGTCCTACCGATTCACAGAACTGCGTTCATTTAGGAGGGGATACTTCACAATACGGAGTTCCAATAAATATGAGTTCTGAATTACAATCCAATGCTACAACAGTTTGGTTATCGTTGCTTGAGTGGGTAGATTCTAATGATATAGAAACTCTGCACAAAGAAACTAATGGTACATCCGATTATTATGTTCATTTAGTCCATAGGACCACATTTTGGAGGTTTCCTGATGACTTAGTGGTACGAATTACTCAGAATCAAAATGGTGATGCTAGTCAAGCATTATCTGGTTCAGTAATTGAAATTCATTCGCAAAGTCGTTTAGGTCAAGATGACTTAGGTGAGAATACTCGTCGCTTGGAAGTGCTTCATAGCCACTTGAGTGATGCTGAATCAATTTGGGATTATTAGGACTCAGCAGAGATCATAATAATACCTAAAATAATGATTGGCAATATTATTGCTACTAAATTGGCTATTAGTGCAGGTATCACCTTCTCTGCTTCAGGATGCCCTGGTTCAGTGTTTCCAATGTTTAATTTAGTCGCCATACTGAGTACTCCAACCAAACTGATTAGCCAGCACATATTCGGACCCATGAGTCCAAAAAGCGTGGATACGATACCCATTATTAGCCAATCTTTTGCATATATTTTCTTGTATGATTGCTGGCATTGTACTGGAAGGGGGAATGGAGAAAAACCTTGACTTATTTGCGGATTAACAGTCCCCATCATTACTGGCTGAGGTGGTTGATTAATCACTTGTGGTTGAGGTTGAATCGGTTGTGGTATTGCTTGGGGAGATGGCTCGCCCCAGGGTGTAATCGTTGCGGGCTTGCCGGCATCATTTGGCTGCATATACAGTGGCTAAGACTCTCAAAACTTAAATTATGCCTCAAACCTATAAATTAAAAATGTAATTTTTCATCAAATGATTTTAAATGCCTTTAGCGCTTAATCACAACAGACGGACTACATGGCCTCGGCTCGAATCCGGTTTGGTGGAAAATATGGCAAATAGAAAAGATAATCCCGATGAGTATAAATTTGGCCGCAGTAATAGCCTCAAAGTAAAGAAAGGTAAAGGGAAAATAAACAATCGAAATCATAGATCAATGAGTTCATATGGTTCAAATAATTATGGCAACGATAATAATTACAAGCAAATTGATTTGCACAATACTGCTTTGCATCAATCCAAGGATAGAATCAAGGATGAATTAAGAGATGCATATTCAGATTCCTTGCCTGGAGTCAAATTCATTCATGGTCAAAATAATGGGCCAGAAATAAGAGATTGGTTGAAGAGTGAATCTTTCCAGCAATTTATTTCCAGCAAAAAAATGACTGCTAATATTTGGCACAATAATGAAGTAACTACTAATGTTTCATTTGGAATAAAGAATTGAATTTTTATTCATCATACGCCTGCCAATCATCTTGGCCAGGCTCTCTATACCACCAATAGCCATCTTCATCTTCAAACCATTCAACACCATTTTCATCAATAGAATAGCCTTCATCCTCCTCCTCTTCATCTGGATTTACAAGACCTGATTCTTCAGCGAATTTCTTTTTGATATCGTCGATATCATCTTCAGCACCTGCAAACACTCGATGCTCGGTACGGATTTCTGACTGATGGTCTCCAGCGGCTATTGCTTCATCGGATTCAGCGTAGAATTCATCGGTCATACGCGCTTTAAACTCATCAAATTCATCACGTCCATAACTTCCAACAAATTCTTTACCGCTAGCAGTCATCAAGTCATCAAGATTCTTTCTCTTACCACGTTTTAATTCCGGAGCATCAGGGACTTCACCTGAATAAAACGCATCCTCCTCTTCAGATAATTTAGGAAAAGTCCTACCGTTAGGATCTACTTCTTCAATCGCTTCAATAATTAGGTCATGTTCCTCTTCATCAATGTTTTCTTCTTTGAAATTTTGACTAACAATTTGGACCAACTTTTTGAGATGCTTTGCGAGTTTCGCTTCATTCCCGCTGTTTTCTTTGACAAGCTTCTCAACCTGTTTGAGTAGCCTTTCGTACGGGCTTCCGGTTATCGCCCCGAAAATCCGCCCAAGGCCCCCCTTCTTCTTCGCCATGTGACAGCCTTTGCTAAACACCCTCTTCAAAGATTCCGCTAAAGTGTTTGAAGATGACCGCCCTTATCATCTGTGAGGGATTGGCCAAACTGAGTGAGATGGTGGAACAGTGGCTTGTAGATTTGATGGCATCATATAATGCTGAATCTTTAGCCAAAAAAGAGCAATATAGCGCGCAGGTGCATATGCGGGGGCATTTGTTTGAAGAACTGGTCTGGTGGGCACTGCAGGCTTTACCCGATGAAATCTTAGTTGGATTAGATGTTGATTCCAAGTCAGCGAATAGACTTGACGTCGAAACCAAATATCGCAGTTTTAGTCATCGGCGGAATTTATTTCAAGGCCAAGGATACATAATTAATGAAGCTAGAATTGTTAATCGCGGAGATTCATATTCAGTTCACCACCTTCCGGAAGAATGGACTGATGGACTTTTCTCAGGAGATAGAGGGTCTAGGGCTGGAAGATTTACTCATTGGTTGCATACACATCCAAACGCTCCAGCGATCCCTAGTAATGCTGATGCTGATGCGGCTCAAGAGACAAATGGTGTCGATATGATTCTTGGTTTAAGATTCAGTCCCGAAGGCCCGCTTCCTTGGTTTGATGATGTTGAAGGTCAAAGAAGAACAATGGGTGATACTGCAAAGGTAGTAAAGAAACCAGGTAAGAAAAGACGCTCCTTTTTTGCAAGAAATAGTCTACCTGTACTCGGAGTAGCACCGAGCGGGCATAAAATTCATGAATTACAATTAATTGCATTTCACAAATCGGGTGTAGGAATAAATGTGATATTGGTAGATGAAGAGGGACATCCAATTAAATAATAATAAAAATTGTATTTTCTATAAACACAATATTACAATAACGAATGCGCACTCGGAAGTTCATGCACCCATCCTACAATGTCTTAGGTACAAAATTAGAACTTTGTTCAAATGACCCAATAACAGGCTGGTTTAGAGATGGTTGCTGTAATACTGACGATAACGACAAAGGTCTACACACAGTATGTTGTGTCTTGACAGAAGAGTTTCTCGAATTTGCAAAGTTACGAGGAAATGACTTGATCACACCTGCTCCACAGTTTGGTTTTCCTGGATTGAAAGCGGGTGACCAATGGTGTGTTTGCGCTCAAACTTGGCATGATGCATGTGAAGAAGGAGTCGCATGCCCAGTAGTTTTAGAATCAACACATGAAGAAACACTGCAAATTACAACAATTCAATTGCTCGAGCAGTATGCACACAAGTGAAGTGGTGATGTCATGGAACAATTATCAGACAAACAATGTATTCCATGCAAGGGCGGAGTGCCACCATTATCAGCCTCTGAAATGGCTCCGTTGCTTACTCAACTAAATCCGGATTGGCAAATAGTAGATGGCCATCATCTATTCCGTGTATGGAGTTTTGATGATTTTGAGAGTGCATTACAATTCACTAATGATGCTGGTGCAATATGCGAACAGCAAAACCATCATGCTAATTTTGAATTATCTTGGGGTCGGGTCAGTGCTCAAATTTGGACCCATAAAATTGATGCTTTAGTGGAAGCGGATTTCATCCTTGCAGCAAAATTCGATACCTTAACGAATTAGACAAACGATTTTTACGGCCAAAAACCAAGGCTTGCCAAATCAAATTTGATGATTCCTTCATCAGCTCCAATGCTTAGCATTTTGTTGTTGGCTCGTTGATCGCTCGACATCGCAACAACCTTGTTTGGCCGTTGAATCTCTTTTCGTTTTACAGCATCATTGAGTGCAACTAACAGGTCATAACCCTTAGTTGGCGGCATAAAGTGGTCAAGTAACAATACTTCAGGTGAAAATTGTTTTATTACATCCAAAAAGTCCTTTGAATTCCAATGTTGTAAAAAGTCAATTTTAGTCATATCAACAGAACCACTGATGAGTAAGGCTTCAATATCATATCCGTCTTCAAAGGCAAGAATTTTCATTTCGCCCTCTCCAATAACCCTCATGGAATTGGTTGATGGTCCCACCAGTGCGGTGCTTCAAACCAATTCTCATGTCCTTCTTCTCTGTCTATTAATGGTAGGCTGAAAGTGGATGTATCATCTAAATTAACAGTGATTCCAATTACAGCACAAGAACTTGGCAGATAATCTTCACCACTTTCAGTTAACTCAACTCTAATTTCATGTCCTACTGGGAGAATTACATCCATTGGATTAAACTCCATCTTCATTTGATATTCAACTAATGGAATAACAGGTTTTGCATCATATCCACCATCGCGATATCGCAAATCCATTGTAGCATGTCCAAGACGTAAATCGGATGTATCATCATACATTGTGGCAAATACTTGTCCACCATTACATGTTCCTGCTCTCACTGCAAGATGCAGTGTTGGTAATCCAGAGATGTGTATTTCATCATCAAATGCTGCAATCGTGAAACTGGCAGAAGATGTTGTACTAACTCTATTGCCTTGGCTTTGAGCATTGTCTAGAGTAATTTGTTGCCATTCTAAATCCTGAGGAGGCCATGTATCTTCAACATGCCATCTTCCATCATTAGTTTGCATTTGCACCATCGGTTTAGGTTCTTGACCTATGTCTTTGAGGTAATAATTGAACCAAGCATATAATTCAACAGCCCAATCCATTCTACTCATATTTGGATAGGCTTCTGCACCGTATCCACTTCCCAAATCACCGTGCCGATCTGGTTGGTCTGGGTAATTGTGACCCCATTGTCCTGAAATTGCACGGGCATTAATTCCAGCATCTCTCAATTTTTGATATGTTGGATATGCGTGATATGGGTCAACATTCCAATCCTGCATGCCCCATACCAAATAAACTGAACCGCGATAGTTTTCCAAGACATCAGGTAGATGTCTTCTCTCATCCCAATAGTCATTCCATTCTGCTCCACCAAATTCTGCAAAGCCCCAAGTCGATAGAGGATTCAAAGGACCAATTACATCATCGGAACACATTCTCATGTCATCTGTCGTCGGGTCGCTGGTTGCTCCTTGGTAAGCGATATCATAGCCCATTGCTCTGGCTTCACTGGAACCATTTCTATAGAACATTTCTTGAACCCCGATAGAGCCAGAAATTGGAACAATAGTTTTCAAATGTTCAGATGGTTGTTGTGCTGCTTCCCAGTTTGTTGTACCAGCATATGATTTGCCCATGAGCCCAACATTACCATTTGACCACTCTTGGATTCCTAACCATTCAACAACAGCTTGAATCCCAGTTTGTTCTCCGAGACCCTTGACATCTTGACAATGTGTTGATTGCCCAGTTCCAAAAGTGGAGGCTTGAGCAAGAGCATAACCATGAGGGACAAATGTATCGTAAACCCATTTTCCAACTCCTCCATCTGGAACGGTATTAGGTGAGGAATCATCACCGACTCCAGGCATCCCTTCTCCACCGAAGTCGTAGTAAGGGTGTATGGTTAGAATGACGGGTACTACTGTGCCGTCAGGAACATCTGGTAGCCAAAGAGAGACATGCATAACCGGTGCTTCAGGAAAACCAATATCTTGTTCACTCGCAGGTAAATCAACTGTAATGAAGTGTTCAGTATATGGCAATGCTTCATATGTTCCATTGACTGGAAGTTGTGCCCTTAGTGTATCCATTGGTAGATCCATTTTATAGCGTAAATTCAATGGAGTATTCCACCAATCTCCGGAAAAATCATCTTCGCTTGAATTTTGAATCACAGCATCTCCAATTGTCATTGCCAGCATCAAAAATACTATTGAAATCGCTACAGTCATTGCAGTAGGAATTGTTAATTGGCGGTGAGAAGTATTTTGTTCCAACAACAAACCAGTATCATTTGATGAATTGTCAGATAAATTACCGACAGCAACACCGGGAATCGCAGGCAAAGTTGGGAGTTCGAAAAGTTCAGCCTCAAGGACTGAATCATCGGTCACATCACCAATTGCCATGTAAAGGCCAGCGGTCTCTCTCTCAAGAGGATAGCGCCTTACAGGGTCTAGAACTATTGCTTTCATTCATTATGCAAGAAAGCATCCAAAATAAATTCTTCTTGGTTGAGTAACTTTGGAGTTTCTACCGCAGCATAAACCATTATGAAAATTGTAACAGGTATGGCGATTAATATCCCGAGGCCAACAGTAGTCCCCAAAACCTTAGCCCAGAAACTTGTTTCTTCAATTTCTGGTACATAATCGCCCCAAAGAATTCCCAGTGGGTCTGCTACTCCGACCATTTTTATTGAATCAATTTTGGCTTGATAAACAGGTCTTCCCGCAGAGGATGCAGGATTTTGAATATCCTCTTCACCGGTAGGATCATCTGAGGTTGGAGTGGCTGCAATGGCTGTAATGTGAGACATGCCGTCGCGTACGATGCCAAATGTTGCATAACCATCATCATCTCTATTTTCAGGGTCTAAGTTATGCGCTTCTGTCTCTGCAATATACCACTGTGCATCAGCAGAATCAGGATCTAATGAACGAGCCATGCCAATAGCCCCATCGACATGCGATAGATTTTCATCGTGTTCTAAAGGAATTGTTTCACCAGTACCACCTTCTCCGCATTGTAAAGAAGTGATTGGATATAGACCTATTGCTTTGCATTCAGGGTCTCCCGATTGAGTTACGAAATTATCTATTACTCGGTGGAAGAATATTCCATCATAGAGTCCAATTTCAATGTGCTCTATCATGTTTTGAGTTGTGATTGGAGCCCATTGCTCAAATAATTCCAAAGTCACCACACCTTCCACTCGGTCTTCAAAATGACCTGGCTGATACGAGACTTTAATTTCAAAAACAGCATTGCCATAATAGGAATCTTTCATCGGAGTATCTTCTTCAACAGGTCCGTCGGTCCATGTGCTTGGGTCTATGCCGACACTTCTCCAACTTGGCTGGTCTTCTGCATCAACAATTGCCATGATTGGAAGGCTAGAAAATAGTAGCAAATTGAGAGTGACCAGTATCACCCAACGCCCAACCATGTCATGCTGAACCTATCTTCCCTCAAGAATAGTGCGGTTAATGTCGCAGCATCTCATGAAATTACTCTAATGCGGTTATTGGTGCTAATACGCTATTCACAGCGAGTAAATTCAACATCTAAAACAACGTGTCTTACCCTTGGTGAAAACCACTTGACCTTTTCCAAGTGCTTTACTTCAAGATTGTAATTACGCTTTAATTCCTCTGTGTATTGCTGCAATAAGGAAATAGTAGAATCAATCCACTGTTCTATTTTTTCTTCATCCACATTCATATGAATATGCAATATGCCTCCTTTTTCTTTTAGACAAGCGATTGCTAATTTCCAAATAGATTGCGAACTTGGTAATAATCCCAAATGACATCTGTCTGCAATACCTTCTAATTTAGGCATAGTAAGAGCATTATTTCCTTTGTGAATTATCAATCTATCAGCTACATTATTTGCCTTTGCACCCCATTGTAATGCGGATATTGAATGCTGATTTAATTCACAAGCATGAACCAATTCCGCTTCTCCACGAACTAGCAT
>JAPKFC010000012.1 GCA_028821785.1 Candidatus Poseidoniaceae archaeon
ATCAAGCCTGGAATGTAGGATAATACTGTCTTGTATATGCCAATGCATCAGCAGCTGGATATCCTTGAGCGACTAAGCCATTGTAATAATCACGAGCTGGATCTGGTTGTACAACTGGTTGAGGTTGAGCAACTACTGCTGGCACTGTAGCAACCGGTGCAACATACTGTTGTGCAACAGGCTGAGCACCCATATTAGGCATTGCAACCGCTTGAGTTGGCTGAGCACTCATATTAGGCATTGCAACCGCTTGAGTTGGTTGAGCACCCATATTAGGCATCTCTGGCATAGGCGAGGCGGCTGTCCAAGATTTGTCTTGAACTTCTTCTGGCTTTCTCCTGAGCATTACAAATGCTACTACACCGATAACGATGAGTACAACAGCAATTCCACCAGCGATAACGCCTGTTGATAATGAGGCTGTTGAACTACCTCCACCAGTAGATGCTTCCTTTATCCATCGAGTAGCATCATCAGGGTAAGCATCTGCTCCCTCTTCAATAGTCCAACCTTCACTTGGGTTTGACCACCCATCACCATCTACATCCAAGCAGCCAATTCGGTCATTGGTTGAATTGCCATAGGTATTAGGGCAAGCATCTGCACCCATTTCAACAGTCCAATCTGCATCAGGATCAGAGAGGTAATCTCCATCTGAATCTGGACATCCGGAACGATCTGTTTCCGACATACCAAATACGTCAGGACAGTTATCGCCCTTGGTTCCTTCTGCGTTATCACCAAATGTATCTGAATCTGAATCGGCCCATTGTGTTGGGTCATTGACGAAAATTACTGCATCTGCTCCTTGTGCTTGACTCCAATCAAAGTCAGGGTCTGAACGTCCATCTCCATCTGAATCCAAGCAACCAAAGCGGTCTACAGTTGAATTTCCAAATTCAGAAGGACAAGCATCTGGCTCATTACCTTCAGCATTCTCACCAAATCCATCACCATCGGAATCAACCCATTGTGTGGTTTCTTGTGGTAGGGCATCAATCATATCAGCCCAACCATCTCCATCGGAATCTTGGCAACCGAGTAATCCACCTTCGGTTGAATTTCCAGAAATAAGAGGGCAATAATCCTGCTCAGTTGCATCTAGATGATATTGACCTGGCCAAGATGGGGTTCTATCATCCCAACTCATATTTGCCCAGTTATCACCAAATCCATCTTCATCATAATCTGACCATTGTGTTGGGTCATTAGAAAATACATCAGCGCCATCTTCAGCGTTCCAAGATGTGTCTGCATCTGAATATCCATCTTCATCTGCATCAAAGCATCCTAAGCGGTCTTCAGTTGATGTACCAGACATACTTGGGCAATCATCAGCATTCACACCTTGTGGATTATCTCCAAATCCATCTCCATCTGCATCAGCCCATTGAGAGATTTCAGTAGGGAATGAATCATCGACATCAGCCCAACCATCTGCATCCGTATCCAAACAAGCATTCTTTCCACCTAATGTGGAGTTACCTGCTTGTGTAGGACAGTCATCGAATAAGTCTGACCAGCCGTCACCATCTTGGTCGACACAGCCTTGTTCGCCCAGCGTTGAGTTACCTGCTACAGTTGGACAATCATCCAATACATCGTCAATTGAGTCAGCATCGTCATCTAAGTCTTCATCACTGTCACGGCAGCCATCACCATCTACATCTGTTGCTTGGTCAGAAACCCAAGTAGGTCTAGGAGGATTATATCCAGTCCATGGACATAAGTCATTTACATCCTCAATGAGATCATTATCATCATCCAAGTCTTCATCACTGTCACGGCAGCCATCATTATCCCAATCGGTTGAAGCGGATGGATTAGCAGTATCTTGAGTGCTAGTCCAATTATATGCACCACCGCGTGGGCAATTGTCGGGGAAATTATCGGTCAAACCATCATTATCATCATCTGAATCACATGCATCTCCTTCACTATCAAAATCGGTATTTGCTTGTGTAGGGTTTGAATCGGAAGGACAATTGTCATTAATATCAGGAATGCCATCATTATCCATATCCTGCTTTGTTGCAGGGTCAAATGCCCAAAGGAATACATCGTAACTTCCAGATGTAGATACTGAAAATGTTCCTTTGGTTACTGTTCCGGAAAATCCACCAGCAACAGTAACTATATCCGACATATTGACACTAATTCCAGTTGCGACTTCATCAGCTGCACTTCCAGAAGTATCCAGCCATGCCCAAGCACCAGTGGAGTCTAATCCACCTATCAAAATCTCAGTATTACCTGTTGGAGATGCAGTGTTGCTACCTGCGGTGAAAGAACTGCTAATTGTTGCAGAAACAATAATTTCTCCACTGGATAATAAAGCGACACCCGAGAATGAATCATTATTCGAACTTCCTCCAGATGTAGCCCAACCATTACCGCTTGCTGAATCCATTATTAAGAAGGCATCTCTATTTCCTTGACTTGCAGAAAGCGACCAGCCTTGACCTTGGAGAGTTCCACCAAATCCACCGACATAGTACATATTGCCACTCATGTCTTCTGTAATACCAGTGATAAGTACAACCTCATTTGGCACGCCATACCCAACCAATGTGATTATTGCCCCATTAGTATCGATTTCTAAAATAAACGAATCTGCAACTCCCACATTGGCATATAATTGTTGACCAAATGTAACTGCGTTTTGATTGATTCCAGCCAAAGTAATTTCACCGGTCATTGACACATGTAAATCTAAGACACCTGTATTTCCACTACCGCCACTAATGACCCAAATTAATTGTCCATTATTACCGTCATATTTTGCTACGTAAAGAGATGGTGAAACGGCGTTAATACTCGTCCCTCCAAAATCAGTATTGCCATCAAATGATCCAGCAATAATAATATCTCCATTCATATCGAGTTCAACTGCATCTACAGAACTTGTATTGTTATTTGTTCCAGTTGTTGCGTGGGAATGAGCCCACATAAAGTTTCCAAATGGATCCGTTTTTGCTAGGTAGCCATCACCTGCTTGACTAGTTATTGTTTGGATTCCAAATTGTACTGAGCCGCTAAAGAATCCTCCGATTACAGCCTCACCGCCGAATCCAGCACCTACATCATAAACGAATGAATATCCATTTGTGTGGTCTCCTGTGGAGACCCAATTCCAACCACCTGTGTCTGAAACTGAAGCTAAGAAAAATTCACAGTACCGACTTAGTACTTGAGCACAAGATGCGTGATATGGACTAGTAGGATTGATAGTTGTTTGACCAAATGTTGCAGCATTACCAAATTCTCCCGCAACAATATTACCGTCACCAAACCCTGCCATAACTGAAGCATATTCAAAACCAGTACCGCCTGCAGCGGTCAAGTAATGATTTGCAGTTGCTCGGCCAGAGACGGACAATAAATCGAGTTGTTCCAATTTTTCCGATTCTTCTTCAACAATTTTCTCATCATACAATAAGATTGGAGTAAGTACTGAAAATAGTAGAATAACGATTATACTGCGGGCAATTACACTCTGAGATAGACTGCGCATAGATATCCGGTCATACCAATAGACCATCAATCCTTGCATCAACAGTTTTGCCTTGCTTTCGCTAAATAGATTGAAAGTAATTGGGCAAATATTGCTCATTCGATGTTGTCATCGAGTGTTAACAAACTGCTATCGCCTGCATCTACAACACATATAGTTGAAACAGAAAACGGCTTACCACAAGCGACACCAAGTTCACGGTTTACTTGTGATGTACGGAATTTGGTGACCTCTGGATGTGATGCTTGAAGAGCATCAACATATTCAGTCGGGCAGTTTGCTGCAAGAATAATCAACTTTGCTTCACCACGTGTACAAGCATCAATGGTTTGACGTTGTCCAAACAGTAGTTTTCCAGTTGTATTTGCATTTTTTAATTGTCGGCTTAGATCCATTATATTATTCCTCCATTCTCCACATTTGTTTCTCATGGGTTGGAAATTCATTCAGGGATGTAGAACAGTTCTACACTACCAGTACCAAGTGAAATCGGTTGACCTACGATAATGTTCTCTGCAACACCAGTTAGGTAATCCTTCTCACCGATAATACCCGCCTTGAGCAAGTGATTAACAGTAACTTCGAACGCAGCACGAGCAAGAATACTGTGCTTTGAACCAGATACACCATGACGACCAATTGCACGAACTTCACCTTCTGAAGTCATTACATCTGCAACCATCAATAAGTGACGTACATCGACTTCAAGACGAGCTCCGTCAAGTGTGTCTTGTAATTCGTTAATAATCGCTTGTCTAGCCGCTTCAATACCAAGATAATTGTAAACTTCAAGAATGTTGTTGGTATAGGTACGAGAGCGATCTATAGTTTCAAGTTCGCTTACACGTTGAAGGTTTGAACCGATTGTAGAAAGGTAATACTCACCAGTTTTGTCATCCAATTGTACATTTGCACGAAGGACATTTGGAATCCCCTTCAAACGCATATCTCTAATCTTCTCTTCCAATTGAAGGAGCATTGTATAGGATGGCGGGTTATCAGCAAGTTCTGCCAAATCTTCGGCACTATGAATTCCTGGAATCAATGTTAAAGTGGAAGGTTTCTTTTCCTTATCCGCTTGAACATAAAGCCTTGTAGCTCTTTCTAGTTTATCCTTAACTTCCAATTCAGTCATTCCCTTTTGCTTGAGCATGCCCTTGTTCAATTTCAAAACTAATCTCCTTTGAGCAACGTCTGTTTCAAGAGAAGCAATGTTTACAGTCGTAGTTACTTCAATACCAGCAGCTAATTTCTTCGCTTCTTCTGCAGAGTTTTTCTTATCTCCTGTCAAACGAATTGTCATTGTTGGTGTTTGTGGAACCTTTCGTGCATCGACCACTTCAATAATACGTGGAAGACCCATTGTAACGTTAATTGTAGCAACTCCCGCATAGTGGAAAGTACGTAGAGTCATCTGAGTTCCTGGTTCACCAATTGATTGCGCTGTAATAATACCTGCAGCTTCAAAGGGGTCAATACTCGCTCGCTCAAGTGCTTCAATGGAACCGTTAACTACTTTCTTTGCCTGTGGCTTAGTTAACTTGTTCATTCCTCTATCATGAACTGCTTGGGTTAAGTCATGAAGAATTCGGTCATTAAAACGTTCACTGCCTGCTGCTTTAACTGCAACTTGCAAGGCTTTGAAAACTGGATCTTCGGACAATGAGTCTTCTAATGAAAGTAATTTTTTATCTTCATCATAAATTTCTAAATCAGCCGCTATCTTAATCGTTGAACGTTTCTTAGCCTTCTTTAGTTTGACATTTGTTACTGGACCAGTTGATTCGCTACCTTGGTCTTGTCCTTTCTTGGTCGCACCAATAATGATCGCATGAATTGTATCGCCGGTTTCAGAATCAGTTTCACAGATTTGAGCAATTTGTTGCGAAGTCAAAATTTTGACATCGTCCCATTTCTTGTCATCCGCTAGAACGTGTGCATAGTTATCTGCAATACCCAAATCCATTAACTTCTTCTTGGTTGCACTCTTTACTACCATCAGTTCTCACCTCCATCATACTCAGATGCATCTTCCCATGCACCAAGATCATCTTCTGCTACTTCATGTTCAAAGGACTCTCTCTCAACGAGAGTTTTTCCTTCAGTTCCCAGTGCATCATCAACAATTACATCGATGTTGAACGCAGAGCCGTGAACACCTCTTGAAGGATCAATACCATCTTCACCATATGAGAATTGAATAATACGATTTGCAGTATTACGAACAGAGAACATATTGTCACTGGTAACCTTCAAGTCATCCATTGCGTTAATCAAACGGCGTTGCATATATCCAGACTTAGATGTACGAACCGCTGTATCTACCAGAGATTCACGACCGGAAACAGAGAGCATGAAAAACTCCGTTGGTCTTAATCCACGCTTGAAAGAAGAATCGATGAAACCTCTTTCACTAGCACCTCGACCTCCACGTTGGAAGTGAGGAAGAACACGGTCTAGGTATCCACGCTCTAGACGCTTACCACGAACCTTTGCTTGACCGATAGAACCTGCCATCATTGTCAAGTTGTCCATAGAACCACGTGCACCAGAAATAGCCATGTTAACCGCAGCATTTGTAGAACCGGATTGGTTTAACTCATCCTTTGCAATATCTCCAGCAGTCTGCTTACCTTCATCCAACATTACCATGATATTCTCTTCCAGAGTTTCACGAGTTGTACGACCAGGTCTGGTTTCGTAATGCTTTCCATCCTTACCAAACTTTTCAAGTTCTGCGTTGACTAATTGACGCGCATCTTCATTTGCTTGCTCAATACCACTTAATGCTTCAGCACTCAAATCTTCATCGTCAATACCAGTTGTAAATCCAAGAGATGTACAAGCTGCAATTGTTAATCGAGTGAATTCGTCCAAGAATTTAGCACCTAATTCAGGCCCCTTAGTCTGAACAATTTGGTCCAGTAGGCGTCCGTCTTCAGCACCGATAGCACGCTTATCTAGAGTTCCTGTAACCTGTCCATTTTTGATTACAACATCGTCATTAGAACGGCTACGGAATCGAATATTGATGTCATCTGGAATAATCAATGAAATGATATCTGTTCCACGGAAAGCATCATTGCCATTTTCATCCTTAACAATCTCAGGTAGTTCTCCTGTCCAATCAATATTACCGAGCATCTCAAGTCCATGCTTAAAGGAAATCAAAGTTCCTGGGCGTGTCAATAGATAAGCACCGGAAATGTGATCGTGTATTCCACCGATAACCGCTCCACCATAACGAGGTGTTAGGATGTGCTCTTGTACTCTCATCAAAATATTAGCTTCTGCACGAGCCTCTTCAGATTGGATAATATGTAAGTTCATTTCGTCACCATCAAAATCAGCGTTATATGGTGTACAAACCGCTAAGTTGAAACGGAAGGTATGGCCTTCCATTACACGAACTTCGTGTACCATCATAGACATTCTGTGAAGTGAAGGTTGACGGTTGAAAATTACCACATCGCCATCAACTAAGTGACGTTCAACCAAAAGACCAGGCTTCGGGTTACCGTTTCTATCAACGGTTGACAAACGATCTTCAACAAACGTTCGGTCTCCCCATTCATCTTCAGGACTTCCACAGTGTGGACAAGAAATGCTTAGGCTATCTGGAATTGGTTCCGGATGTGCCTTATCCGATTGTGCCAATTCCCACTTCCAACGGTTGTGAAGAACTGCACGTGGGTCATCTTCTTCAAGAGGATATCCATCAATATCTTCACCACGAAGGTTTGCGATAGTTGCTTCATCATCAACCACATATTTTTCTTCAGCGATTTCACCATCGATTCCAAGAGAGGTTTCCTTACGGATTACTAGACCTGGAAGGAAGTTCGGTGCATGAAGTACAGAATGGAGGTCAGGGCGCAGAGTATTTTCTGCACCGCTCTCACGGCATTCTGGGTTTCCACAGCGGTATCCAGCATTGATTAGGCGGCTGCGTTGATTGATACGAACACGGCGACCGTCACCACGAATAATGTAGTTAACACCAGGATGTACATCAGGACCACGAAGAATCATATGTCGCATTTGCTCCTTGTTTCTTGTAGTTACACGGATTGGAACTGTTAATTCCTTAGCAGTTACCAATGGGACACCAACTTCGTTAACACTGAGGTATGGGTCTGGTGAGATTACTGAACGTGCACAGAAGTTAACACGCTTACCAGATAGGTTAGAACGGAATCGTCCTTCCTTACCCTTCAAACGCTGTGTTAGAGTCTTCAATGTACGACCTGAACGATGACGTGCAGGAGGAATACCCGCTGTTTGGTTATCGAAATAGGTTGTAATATGGTATTGTAGAAGTTCCCACAAATCCTCAACGATCAGTTGCGGAGCACCAGTATCACGGTTCTCTCTTAGGCGTTGATTGATTCTCAATACATCGACTAACTTGTGTGTTAAATCGTCTTCTGAACGATCACCACTATCCAAAGTAATGGATGGGCGAACGGTGATTGGAGGAACTGGTAAAGCCTTGAGAACTATCCATTCAGGACGGTTTAGTTTGTCCATACCAATGAAAATTAGGTGCTCGGAAGGAATACCACGAAGCCATTCTCTGACATCTCTTGGGTTGAGTTTCCTCTCAGTTTCCTTACCAGTACCTGCATTGTCAATTCTCTCTTTGAAAGTTGTTGGCTTGTCAAGCATAATCTTGCCTTGTAGGTCATCACAGTGCATACATTGCTTTCTCTTTACACCAGAAGTTACCTTCTCAACTTCCTTGATAATCTTTGTAAATTCAGTTGAACCAACACCGTGCTTGGTGATGATATCACGAATTCGGTTGCGGTAATAATCTTGCTCAGAATGCTCTACGTTGGTTGGAGATGTACCTGCTTCATCGTGCAGTAAAATCTTGTTACAATTGTTACATGTAGACTTCAAAGCGGTCTTAATCAAGTTCACGAAACCGATGTGAATAACTGGTAATTCCAGTTGAATATGCCCAA
Source organism: Candidatus Poseidoniaceae archaeon (assembly GCA_028821785.1). GTDB lineage: Archaea > Thermoplasmatota > Poseidoniia > Poseidoniales > Poseidoniaceae > MGIIa-L1. The sequence continues at coordinate 8,485 of JAPKFC010000012.1, forward strand.
AGTGACCAGGTGATTCATCATACTTACAGTTGTCAGTTGGACAAAGTAATCCTGGTTCGATTACACCCATGTGCGGGTCCATCAAACCTTGCTTGTATGCGTGTCCATCGTCCTTGTATGTATCAGCGGTCTTAACCTCAACTGAAGACATCTTGCGTATTTCATTCGGGTCCATTAGTCCGAAGCGAATCAATGAGATTCGCTTAGGTATCATTATACTATTTTGGCTCATCTTTGGTCCTCCAGTTCGAGACGCATGGCCACACCTAAACTCTTCATTTCGTCTAGTAGCAGCTTGAATGCATATGATGTTTGTACTTTGTAAACTTCAGCTCCATCACCATGTATAGGGCTGACGTATGTTCTACGTTTTGGATCGTACCAAGCGATGTGACCGGATTCGGCACATACATACATCTCAATACCATCTGATTCATCGAGTAGACGGTCTTTGATAACCATTGAAGCACCGTGTGCAATCAAACAATCACGTTCCATCTCACCAAATCGCAGACCTCCTTGACGAGCACGACCTTCGGTCGGCTGACGTGTTAGAATTTGAACACGGCCACGAGAACGAGCGTGTATCTTGGAAGATACAAGGTGGTGAAGGCGTTGGTAGAAAATACAACCTACGAAGATATCAGCAGGGTATTCTTCTCCTGTTTCTCCATTGATCATCAATTCACGGCCGGTGTGGTTTAGGCCATTACGGACTAATCCATCACGTAGGCTGGATTCTTTTTCTCCACGGAAAGCAGTACCGTCAACACGGCGTCCTTCCATAGCACCAACTTTACCACCAATCATTTCCAATACGTGAGCAACCGTCATTCGTGACGGAATAGCGTGCGGATTTATGATTAGATCTGGAACTACTCCATCAACTGTGAATGGCATGTCTTCAGATTCTACAAGACGTCCAATAACACCCTTCTGTCCGTGACGACTTGCAAACTTGTCACCAACTTCAGGAATCTTTTGGCTACGAACCATTACACGAACAAGTCGACCTGAGTCAAGAGATTCTGTAACATATACATTGTCAACCCAACCTTTCTCGCCATGACGAACTAGCATAGAGGATTCTCTACGCTCTTGAGCGGTAAGGAATGCTCCACCTGTTGATTCTTCTAAGAATCTAGGAGGGCTGGTCTTACCAACGAGGACATCGCCACCGGACAATTCGATTTCAGGCATAGGCAAACCATCATCTTCTAGATGATTATATGCATCAGGCGACTTCATTCCCTTTACTTCTTGTAAAGATGAACCTGGCTTCTCAATCAATTCTTCTTGACCACCTGGGAATCTTCTTCGCTCAGCATTGTAAGTTCTGTTAAATGTTGAACGTCCTAGAGCACGGTCTACAGAACCCTTGTTCATGATAACAGCGTCTTGCATATTGTATCCATGAAGAGACATAATTGCAACGATGTAGTTTTGACCACCTGGACGGTCGTCAAAATTTGTTGTTGTCATTGCACGAGTACGTGTAATTGAACGATGAGGGTAGTGCAGAATATGCGCACGTGTATCTGGCCGTAGACGGTAGTTAGAGCTAGGAAGTCCTAGAGATTGCTTAACCATTGCAGTTCCACCAGTAACACGAGGTGTTGAGTTGTGTTCTGGATAAGGAATCAATGAAGCACATACTCCATGAATCAATTGTGGATCAATTTCAACGTGAGTATGTTCCTCAGTATACAACAATGGTACATTCAAAGTTGCTTCTTCCCATGAACCGTTTGGCATGCGAACACGAGCGAGTAATTCTGCTTCGGTGGAGCCAGGGACTCCGAGATTAATCCACTTGATTTCTTCATTGGTCACCAATCTTCCCTTTAGTGGGCCATCTTCAACCATTTCTGGAGTGATAAATGGGCGAGGTGCAATATACAAATCCTCTTCTTCCTCTGCGTCAACCCATTCAACGATTCCTTCGTTAACCAATTCCTTGAATGACATCTTACCTGTGCGGAGAGATTCCAAGTGGTCATTGGTTAAACGCGGTGTACCATCATATAGAATTAACAGAGGTCTTAGAATACGGCCTTTGTCAGTATTGATGAAAATATCACTATTCGCTTTATCGAATCTAATGGATACTTCTGCTGGAATAACACCACGACGACGTGCAGATTTGAAGTGTCTAACTAAGTTTGCACCACGCTTATGAACACCATAAATGTCACCATTTACGTGAATTCGGTCACCGCTGGTCCAGTCATCAGGTTGAACAACATCTAGTTCATCAAGACGCTCACGTACTTCGGTCTCATCAATATTTTCTGAGATGTCAATCATTTGAGCTGCGTTCTTTACCAAACCACAGTTTTGACCTTCAGGTGTCTCATTTGGACATAGACGGCCCCACTGTGTTGGGTGCAGGTCACGTGCTTCGAAGTGAGGTTGGCTGCGAACTAGTGGAGAAGTTACACGGCGCATGTGAGATAGTGCTGCTAGGTATGTTGTACGGTCTAGAAGTTGTGAAACACCAGAACGACCACCGACCCAGTTTCCTGTAGCCAATGCGTGCATAATCTTTGAAGTTAGAACATCTGGACGAAGGCAAGATGTGATCTTTAATTCTCGCTTGCGGTTGTGATGGCGCTCAAGTTGATACTTTAAGTCACGAGCAAGTTGCCCAGACGACACACGGAATAGATCTTCAATCAAGTCACCGGCAAGACGAACACGCTTGTTTGCATAGTGGTCCTTGTCGTTTGGTTCACTGTTGTTCATTGCCATTTCTAACACTTGACGGACGATTCTTCCAAGGAAGATAGCCTTCTTCTTACGATCCTCTGTTTGGTCACCCAAGTGAGGAAGAAGTTCTCTATCCAATAGTTGGTTAACACGTGCCTCTCGGTATTCACGTTGTTGACCTGCAGCGAATTTCTTCTGAAGCCATTCATGTGATTCTGGGGTATTGGTAACCGCATACTCTTCGTTGTCGTTTACTTCGTTGATATTTGCAACGATATACTTGAAAGTCTCTGTTGGACCTGCGATAGCTTGGAACACTTCTTGGTCATTTTCAATTCCCAGTGCACGCATTAGCATTACTACTGGAATTGGTGTTGTTCCTACTGTACTAATCTTAACCATCAACATTCCATCACGACGCTTTTCAACAGTCAATGGCTTTCTCATACCATCTTTCTGTGAGAAAATCTTAGCAACTTCAGTCTTCTTTACTGAACGCTTATTGATTTCAACTGTAACTCTGTTAGGTGCTAGGTCTTCCATTGAGATTAGAACACGTTCTGTTCCGTTGATAATGAAATAGCCACCAGGGTCTAGTGGGTCTTCTCCCTTCTTGCGCAACAAGTCCTTCCACAAGTCAGCGTCTTCGCTAGAAGTTGTAGGGTCGAGTACTCGATCATTGATGATGTGCTCTGGATGTAGATTACATCTGCTAGAACGGATCATAATAGGCATATTTCCAACTACAACACTCTCTTCGAGAGGAGATGGTATCCCACTGCGGTATATTTGGAAATTAATTGAAACAGGAGACATGTATGTCAACTTCCTCAAACGGCATTCCATTGGAGTAGATTCCATATTTGCACCATTTGCTTCACGAATTGTTGGCTTTCCAAGTTTGATGTTTTTCAAACGAATGACTATTTCTTGGTCAACTACATCGAGTTTGATGTATCCGCCTTCATCATCATCGATTTCCTCGTCGGTTCCGACGCGGATATTACGGATGATCTTCTCCATACGTGATATAGTGCTGTCTCCCGCAGGAATACAGTCGTTATATGACGCTAATTGATGATTTACTAAACTGCGCTCTTTGAAAAATGATTGAATTATTTCTTGCATGATAGACACCTCCCCTCAGTTACCCTCTACGATTAGACGGTATGCAACAGACTTGCCAGCCGACGGGGATCGGCGGACAACTTTGATAACGCGGTCGGCAATCCAACCAGCAGGAAGAGGTGTGTGGTCTGCATCAGCAGCCAAGTCGGCCATGTCTGCAATTTCAGCGATTTCTTTAATCGCTTGAACAGCAGGGTCGGAAATCAAGATCTTTGGAAGAAGTTCCTTTGCTAGACGAGGCAATTCAGTTTCCTCGTCCATTTCAACAATATTCCAAGGTGCTAGGTGCTCGCTTTCTATTGCGAATTGTTCCTCAGCTGAGATATTTGCTTTGCCGACTAATTCTTGGTGCGGCACTAATACGTGATTCAATGCATTGAATCTAGAAGTAATTTCTGGTCGGTCGAAATCATCAACAGTCTTTGCACGAATTGTAATTTTCTTGCTCTTCTTTGCTGCCCTACGACGAGAACCTTGTTCTGCGATAACAGACATTACATTGGTAAATTGCTCAGAATCTTTGGAAACACCTAGTACTGCAGCAATCTCATCAGAAGATAGACCCTTGATATCGGTCATATTTCTGTCGGTTGCTAACTTGTGGGCGAACTCTTCGGAGACTCCCAGTTCCATTAATCGCTTTTTTGTTGCGCTCTTTACTACCATGTCAAGTCCCCGTGCCCCGTTTGTACCCTCGCCTGCCACCCTTTCAGGCGGGCCTGACGGGGTTCGAACCCGCGACCATCGGATTAAAAGTCCGACGCTCTACCTGACTGAGCTACAGGCCCAAAGTAGCAACTTGGGCTTTTGGGCCGACTTGCAGACTCCTCTTATAACTTGCGGAGCGGGAGAATAGCGCCTCGCAGCGCGAAGCTCGCTCCCTTAAGTGGCTTTGAGTTGGGCGAATATCGCCATCTGAGCCACTGGGCGCATTTTGTGTTACAAGTTAACAGCCATAAAGGCTTCGTCATATGACCTCTTCGGGATGGTTATGGCGGACAAGAGACCCTTCGATTTTTCTAGCGCCGAGCAAGAAATCGACCGTTTGAAGCGGCCAATAAAATCAGTTATTTGGCAAGCCCCAAAGGGGGAATCTTTCACACTCAGTATTCCCCCAACTGTTTACCCCCCTAGAGAAGATACTGACCTTCTTGCTAATGCCATTGTTAGGATCGGTGCTGGGCGTGGAAAAAGATGTCTTGAAATCGGTTGCGGTAGTGGAGCACTGTCCCTATTAGCCGCTCGCCAAGGATGGAAGGTAAAGGCCTGCGACATCAACCCATTTGCGGTGATGGCATCCCGACATTCAGCTGAAATTGCAGATATTGATCTTGATATTCAAGAAGGTGGTCCTGGCCCTAAGGAAGATGGTGAAATAAATCAGTGGTCTGGCCAAGAACTGCATGACCTAATCATCTGGAATTTACCATATCTTGGATTGCCAAGTTCGGAAGATGATGTGCTTGGACCATTTGAAGAAGCCGCATTACTAGACACCGACTCAATTGGACTTGTTTCACGACTAGTAAAAATGATATCCACTGGAAAATTGATGACCCCCACTGGAATGGCTCTTATTTTAGTTTCAAATAATCAAAGAGGAAACGATACAAAAAGAATTTGCCTTCAAAATGGCTTGTCGTGCCGTGAATTTTCAAGCAAGCAATTCGAGGATGGTGAGGAATTAACCGTATATGCAATTTGGCAACCATTCTCAAATTGCCCAGTTAGCATACTTGATGAAGTTGATTCGACAAACAAAATGTTGCTCGATAATGGGGGGATAATTGGCGCCTCCATTAAGGCAAAAAAGCAACTTGAAGGGAAAGGGAGGCGAGGACGTACTTGGACTAGCGAGACGAATTCATTTGCAGGTTCTTGGATTGTTCACGATGGAAAAGGCGAACTGGTCCACTCCGACCTACAGTTGGTGGGTGGGCTTGCTGTTGTTGATGCCATAAGAGCAATTTCAAGCAGTGAGTGCCATGAACGAATTAGACTCAAATGGCCAAACGATATCCTATTAGAAAATGAATCTGCTGAATGGGCCAAAGTAGCTGGTGTTTTACTTGAAGGGAGAAGCATTGCATCCGAAATAAGGTTGGTTCTTGGAATCGGGGCTAATATTTTTTCTGCACAACCCTTAGAAAAGCAAGATTTTAAGATCGCAACACTAAATCAAAGTCTGAATTTAGATATTGATTTTAATCAATTTTCATCGGTGATTAGTGCGGCTTTATCCTCGCTGCTCGAACAAAGGATCAACATTCCCAATTATTCCTCTACCAAACTGCTTAAAATCACTTTAGAAGAAATTAACAACACTGTAAGTTCATTGGGCAATCCAATCTATAGAAAGGATGTATGTGAGGTCATTGGATTAGATGAAAAGGGTCATCTACGAGTAAAAACTACTTCTGGTGAACTATTGAATCTAGACGAAGGTGAAGATTTAATTTGGCCCAAATATAATTGATTTGGTATAATTAAACATCTATTTCTGCATCAATAATTTCCTCTTTGGAACTTTCTAGCTCCTTCTCTTCTTTACGCTTATACAAACCAAAAACCAGTAGTAAAATTCCTAGTGGATATACGATCTTATCCAACATACTTTGTCTATCGATTGAAATGAATGCTTCGGTAATGCTAGTATTATCTTCCCCATTAACAGAAATAACGAGGTTGTAGTCCTTACTAGATTCCACCTCGAAAACATATTTTTCTTCAGAACCCTCAGCCATTACAATTTCTTCTACAACCTCTCCTTCTAGACTAATTGTCACCGTTGTTGCATTTGATGCACTGAATTGCATATTTATTTCATCACCCTCACTAAGAGAAAGATTCTTGGAATGAGATACATCGTTGCTAAGAGATATTGGTTGAGGCCAAGAATGCATAATTAATGAACCAACTAATATCGAAATCGAGACCAATATGAATACATCACTCATCTTCATTGCTGGTGCTGTGCCTCCGCCGGACATATTGTACGCCACCGGCATTGGCATCATGAAGATAGTGATGCAGGACTGATTGAAATCATCTACGCTCTCTACTTGGCTTAGGTAAATTCAATCTTTCTCTAATCAAACGTATTTTTCCGCTCATACTAACGCTAAGCATAGAGTATTCGTCATAACCTTGCTCGGTTTCAATCAGTTCTCTAAATTCACTTGACACCTCGTGTGGAACCTGAATTATTGCCAATCCTTCATCTCCATTTAAGGAAACTTTTGGTAGAGTTTCTTTTAAGTTAGTATGTGCCAACTCAGCAGCCTCACTGCCACCATTGTAAAAATCCATAAGTTTTATTTCTTTTTTACTGCCCAAGAATTTTTGTAAGTTATTGACTGTTGTTTGTAACTGGCTTCGTGTTGTCATCTCAGGCGAAACAGCAACTCCGAACCAGCGCCTCTTACCACGCAGAGCCTTGGTCAGTTTCTTTGCCATGTATCAAGCCAGAATGCACTCCTTCAATTAGATTTCATATGAATATTCTTGCCATACACTGAAAATAGAGGACTGATTCCCTAGCAATGTGGCAGATGATATAGAGGCTAATGCCTCCGCAGTTGAATCTGAAATTGCAATAGAGCAGGGTGTTAATTCAGTTCTTGAGGAATTATCTAGTCAAAAAACTTCAATTTGGGGTCTTATCAAGACACTATTATCGCCTCAAACACTGCCTCATATCGCACTCATAGTGATTTTTTCAACTACGTTTTACATAATTGCTAGCATTGATAGCCTGACCACATATGCCGCCATGAGTTTTATTTCTGTTTCCTTTGGATATGCAATTACTGCAGTTCTATCCAATACAGAGTTCGTACAGAAGTTGACAAAACTTCCAAGCAAAGAATTGCATGATTCGGATGAAGGACAAGCTACTAGTGATCAGGTAAGTAGATTGAAAAGAGTGATTTTTAGTTTCCGAATTTGTATATTCCCATTAGTGATGTCAGTATTTATTATGCTTGGACTGATGGTTTTGTTCTCTGGTGACGGCGCACTGTCTGGCTTTGAAGGTGTAATCACATATGCTCTTGCCTCTTTATTCATCATTTGGAGCATAGTCCAAGGACGATCATTTGCAAAATGGATCTCTACTATTTCTGTTTCAAATAGGCCTCAATCAACAGAGAAAAGAGGTAAGCCGATGGCACAAGCGATCATCCATGGCCTTGCAATTCTTCTAATCGCATTCATTGGAGTATGCATATTCCACTTACTACAAGGAGATGATATCGTACCATGGAAAATACTGATTGCTAACTTCCCTTATCTAGCTGCAACTTTGGGATTACATGTTTTTGCTGTTATTTGGTCATGGAAATCAAGAGTTGCTGCATCTCGATATGTTGCAACATCTGCATTTACTTGGAAATGGACCTTAATGGCTCAAGCCTTCATTACCTGGCACGCACTAACAATTTGGCGCCATTCTGAATGGGCACCGATGGCAGCAAATGGTGCTGAATTGTTCATTGAAGAAATCATACTGATGATATTCACGGTATTCATGGCAATATGGACTCTTACTTCACGCGGCATTAAATCTAAATTACCATTATTTAATCAAAATAATGCTCTTCCTTGGGGATTGGCATTCGGATATGCCTACGCAGGATCAGTTGCTATGCTAACAGTGGTTCTCAATGAAATAACCGTTGTTATGATGGCTGGACATTTGGTAGTAATATTAACTGTATTATGGATGCAACGTTCAGTATTAGCAAGTCTTGTAGAGAATAGAGACCAAGATATTGAAATTAAGCGGATAACTAAATCTGTATTTGATAAAAAGGCTGCAAAATCTGAAGAATTATCAGAAGACATTGGTTCACAAGAAGTTGAAGAAATTACTGAAATTACTGAAATAGATGACCTAACTGAAATTGTTGAAGAAGATACTCAAGAAATGGAAGGTAACTGGCAACAAGATTCCACCACTGAATGGGGCAAACCAGTAGAATCGATCAGTGATGACGTTGAATGGAATTCTGATGTCATAGAATTAGATGACTGAGTTCAACTGTCAATTCCAGATAGCAATGTTACGACTCTGATGGAATCGTGAAGGTCATCACTCACTCTCGCCCCGAGAATAACTTGGGCATCAACATCCAGCGCAGCGGTAAACATGCTTGCAACTGTTTCAACTTGACCAATGGTCATTCCTTGTCCACCCTCAATTTGAATTAAACATCCCTTAGCACCACTGACATCTAATTCTGCCAAAGGCGCCATCATCGCAGATTTCAAAATTTCTTCTGGTTCATCTGCCCTTCCTACACCGACTAGCATAGTGGCTCCGCCTTCGGTATCGACGATTGCCCGCAAATCCATTAAATCCAAATTGATTAAACCCATTCTTAGCAGGGTTCTGACTAAACCATCTACTAAATCTTCAATCCACTCAGCACCCATCTGCCATGCTGTTCCCTTTTCTCTCGCTTGTCTTGCAAGTCTTTCAAGTGATAATTGTACTGTAATATGTGCATTGTTTTGTAAACGTTCAAGGCCTTCAGTAGCAATTTCTGCCCGTGTTTGTTGTATATCGAAAGGTAGTGCTGCCACCGATAATACAACCGCCCCAGATTGTCTTGCTTGACGGGCAAATTCATGAGCCGCCCCCGTGCCAGAGCCGCCGCCCAATCCGACTAGTAAAACAACCAATTCAACATCTTCTAATATCGTTCTAGCAAGAGGTGCAAGGCCTCTCATTCGTTGTTCTGCCAAAGGAGGTAAAGCTGCACAACCTACTGAATCCAATGTATGTCCTAAGCGCAATACATGGGCCGATTCACAACCTGTTAAACTAGAATCGTCAGCGTCAATAAGAACTACATCTGCGCCTCTTCCGCACTTTTCATATGCTCTTTTCGCCCAAGCACAACCCAAACCACCAACACCGGCAATTAGGATCTGTGAGGCTTCCATCGGCCTAATGGTGGCAATGAACCTCAATGAACTTTGGCTGTCGCGAGTTTCTTAATCCAACTCAACATAACGCAGATAGCGCCTTCTTGCATCTCTTGCCCATGCGTTATCTGGCTCCAATTCTAAAACTAAATCATAATACTTTATTGCATTCTCAAATTCCGAGAGGTGGCGTCCATACAAATGACCGAGATTGGATAGGACTGGAATGCACTCTTCTTCTTCCTCTAACATCTTGAGCAGTAATTCTTCCGCAGCGCCAAGATGATTTTTCACCATTAACTCTTCTGCGTTATCGAGTTGCTCTAATTGTTCATCACTCAAGTTGTAAATATTATCGAAGGTATGACTTGACATTCACTGCACCTATCTCGGGCAGGAGTGCGCAGTGAATCAAACCTTTGATTGCTAGACTCAAAAATATTGTAAAAATGGCTGATTTGACATTCTCGGGTGAATTAAATTTTAGCGGAATTACTTCGTATTATCCGGATATTCAAAACGCAACACTGCGAGGCATTTATTCATCACAATTGCAAGCAATGTTTAAGGGGTCTATCCAAGTCGCTAAGAACATCTTGGGTGTGGCTATGCGAGTTGGCTCTTTTTCTACGAGAATTACACTTCTTCTAGGACTGGTCGCGCTATTGCTCCTTCCGAGCCTTGCAACATCATACCACACCGGCATTGGTGGGGAACAATCCAATGCTGGAGAGACTATTGATGACGTGGCAAAACAGGGTTGTTTGTGCCACAATGGTGCTGCAGATAATTCGATTCAAGTGATTCTTGACAAGGTTCCATATGCTTGGAACGCGGGTGACACATATGAATTCCATCTGCAACTAATCGGTGGACCTGCTGGCGGGACTTACACCGCCGGATTTTCAATGAGCACTAGTGCAGGCGAACTCGCCGGCACAAATCTACAAAATTGGCAGGAAGATGTGACAACTCTCACTCACACCGACGCATCTGCAAGCCAAGATGATCGCTCGTGGCTTTTGACATGGACTGCCCCTGCCGCAGGAGAAGGTAGCGTTAATTTCTGGATTACTGGCAACTCGGTTTCAGGAGATGGAATTCCTGGTGAAGACGACAAGTGGAATCAATTATTATTCGCCATCCCTGAGGGAGATGCTGATAGTATCGCCCTTGGAACGAGAACTTTGTTTGCTGGTGATGGAAACGTTAGCCCCCCTGAACCGGAGTCACATGGAATCGATTTGCACAGCATGGGAGCCCCATTAAGAGCGCACTGGCTCGGATTACTCGGATTTAGTGCTGTAATCTGTGTAATCATCTTCTCAGGTCTACTGCTAAGATATGGTTTCTCCACCTCATACAAGGGACGCAGTAATGTGTTACGACTTCGCTACAAATTGATGCAGAGAGGTGACCAGTGATGGACGATACAATCACTATCCTATTGCGAGGTGTTGCAAAAGGAAACATCAGCATTGCTGATGCTAGAACTGCTTTGGAAAACGCTTCACTGACTGAAGAACAGATGCAGAAAGCAATCGACCATGGGGTATTCAATCCTGCCGAACCGGGCTCCATCATTAGTGCAACTCTAGCCCCTTCAGGCGCATCACATTTGGCAATGTTCTTCTTCGTATGGGGATTATTCTGGAGTTGCTACTGGTCTTTTTCATTAATCTATGGACTGTTCAACGGCTGGGATCAACAACAATTATCATTCCATTTAGCAATGACACTAACGACCATCACGCTGATGGGAATAATCTATCTCAAATATGTCTTACCCGACACTATTATCGTCAAGTATGCTAGGAATAAGTTCGTACCTGAGCATACAAAGGACTGGAAGGAGTACAACTGGTGATTGTTATGTCTCGTGAATACGACCTCAAACCAGCACCGAGTGGTGAACAATCTTCTGCCAAAGCGATAGGAGATTCATTAATCAATAGGCGCCAATTCCTTAGTTATGGATTCAATACTGCTACAGGCATATTGGCGGCTTCTCTAGGAGTTCTTGGTTTTGCATCCCTATTACTGCCGCCTACCGATAGCACCGGTGGCGACCTTGCTGCAAAATATTGGGCCAAGGGTCGTGAAGATGAAGCATGGTATGGAGCAATGCACGAGCAAGTAATGAAAAAATCAGATTTCGTTGCTGAAGCAGCAAAGAGTTCTACCGGATCATCAGGAGCTGCTGGTGTTTGGAACGGAGTCCCGATTGTAGTCACATATGTACACCATTCCAAGAATTATGGAAGTCCTGTATCAAATGGTAAAGCAAGATTCCAATTCATGGAAGGATATGATGGTACTGGAAAGTATGTTGGCCATTTTGATGACTTGGCAGATGCAGACCCAAGATTATCCCCTTCCGAAGATTTGGTAATGATTTTTGCAAGATGTACTCATTTGTGCTGCATTCCAGGATGGCAATTAGTTTCTAACTCTTTTACTGAAGACACATGGACTCCTGGTGGAGGCGATGATGGTGGAACTAAATTATTCTGTATTTGTCATTCATCTCGTTTTGACCCTACTGCGTTAGAAATGAATTCTAATACAAATCGTTCCAATGGTGCTAAATTCAAGTACGCAGGTATTCGCAGAGCCGGTGGCCCTGCCCCTGTAGGATTGCCAATAATTCCGATTGCCTTGAATGGCGATATTATTGAAGGATTACCAGATTATGTGGATTGGTACACATATTGCGACTGAGGTGAAATGAAATGACAACAATGTTCTGGATTCTTTGGTTCTTCATCGCTTTCGTAGTGGTTCTTGTAGCATTCACCCTGCGCAAGGAATCAGAAGATATGCCTCGTAGAGACATTCTTCGTGCTGTTGAGTCAACCGGAAAAATGGGTGTGGCAGAGAGGTCATTCCTTTGGGTATTCTCTTGGCTAGATACTAGATTTAGATTACAAGACTATTGGAATATGTCGAAAGGTGCTTACTACAATATGCACAGACAAATGCCGCTTAGTCACGCTGAAAAATACAAGTTGAGAATCATTTGGTACTGGTATCCACTATACTGTCTAGGTGGAATCTCATTCCTATCATTCATTATTTTGGTAATTACCGGAACTGTTCTTGGGATTTATTACGTACCTGGTGGGGAAGGTGACCCTGCCCCTGCATATGCCAGTATGCAATATATCATGACCGAATTGCCATTTGGATATATCCTTCGTGCAGTTCACCATTGGGGTACTCACTTCATGGTAGCAAGTGTATTTCTACATATGTGTAGAGTTTACTTTACAGGAGCATACAGAAACCCTCGTGAATTAAACTGGCTTATCGGAGTCGCACTAATGTTCCTAACCATCTTCTTTGGTTACTCCGGATATTTACTGCCGTGGGATTCCTTGGCATATGGTGCTGCAGTTATCGGAATTAATATGGCTAACTCATCACCATTGATCGGAAAGATTGCTTCAACTGCTCTATTCGGCGGCACATCACTTACTCCTAGGACAGTTACAAGAATGTACTTTATTCACGTATTTATTCTACCTGTGATTGTGACATTATTGATCATCATTCATTTGTTTATTGTTTGGGTACAGGGCATTGCGGAGCCACATTGATATTTTGGAGGATTAAATTATGGGATTAGTAGAAAATCTTGGAAGAGTTGCTTCCTCCTACATGGATGAGAAGGAGAACTTGCAAAGTGTTAGTGAAAAGAGAAAGCGTACACCAATGGGTCATGCTTTTTGGCCACATGAAGTTCTTCGCGACGCACTTATCTTTGCGTTTATGACTGCGGTATTATTATTCTATTCTTGGCTAATTCCACCACCATTGCACAGTGCTGCTGACCCATATGCTCAAGCGGGATTCGTTTTCCCTGATTGGTATGTATTATTCTCATATGGTTACCTTCGCTGGGGAGAATATTTACCACAATTTTCCGTACCTACTGGCTTCCTAGGAGATATATTTGGCCAACCTTCGTTCCCTTGGAACGCTGCATGGTGGGGAGCAGCTCTTACTGGAGTCCCAGTAGGAATTCTAACACTTCCACCATTGCTTGGAGGGCGTGAAAAGAGACCTGTAGAAGACCCTTGGTTTGCAAGTGCAGGAGTGGTATATATTGCGCACGTGTGGTTTATCTCTGTCTTTTCGATTAATATTTTCTTACAGTTATATGGCAATAATAGGTCTGATTATTGTAAATTGGATTCTCATGGAGACCTGTTATGTGGTGTAAGAGAACCCTGGATTGCGGATGCATTCAATGCCATTCCATGGGTCTTAACTGGGATTTTAATATGGATTGTCATATATTTCGTGACTCGATCTATGATGGTAAAGGCTTGGGGTGCTGGCTTTACTCCAGCACATGGCAAAAGAATTCTTGTTGGAGCATTGATGGTTTCAACTGCAATATCAGTTTCTACTTGGGATGTTTATGATGATGGTTTCTGGGATGCAAAGGGATTGCTTACAATTGCTGATTACGGTGAACTTGAAGAGATGAGGTCACAACCAGTTGATGTTCATGTTCATTCTGCCAATGAATTTACCGACTCGCAGGGTTGGTCTTCTACAGAGATAGTACCAACCACTGCTTGGCTCGATTGGAATTTGTACCAGCCCGCTAGATATATTATTACTGATTTTGGAGATGCCAACGGGCACCAAGATGCTGCTAATGGAATAAATGCGGCATTGGTTACAGATTCATTCTCTGGAGATGTTGAATGGATTGCTGCAGGTTCATTTACAGTTACTGAAGATACAACTTATTTCCCTCACGGGCATCACAAGTCTGTAGAAACAATTACCACTGATATGGCTTGTGAGTATAGATCTAGTGAAAGAAAAATCAATGAACAATCTACTGCAGATATGCTAACTTCAACCTTTATGCTTACTGACTCATCTGGAAAGACCGTTTCATCATTCACAAACTGTGATGGAGCAACAGTTGAACTCAAAGTAGGAACATATGACTATCAAATGACGGTCCAAGCAACTGGTTTACTTGCTCAAAATTCCTCTATTACAACTGAAACTTCTATGAATATCGCTTCTTTCCAACCACTATTGGTTTGGGACGATGATGCACACGAGAGTCTTGCAGGGACGAGTGTCAACCTTTCAAGTTCTGAGGATATGGTTCTTGGAAATGGCAAGTTCTCTCCTATTGAAAATCCATCATACCATAGAAATCCTAAATCAATGGATGCAAAACTAACCTATGCTATGTTTATTCCATGTCTAACATTCGGTGCCCTTGTATTCGTATTACTAAGATACATGGCTCGTGGATATGAGTTTGAGATGAACAAGTGCTACGGCTGTGACCTTTGTGACGATGCTTGCCCTGTTCGCTTATTCACTGGTGGAGACAAATTAAACATCATTTACAATTCTTGGAATAATGAGGATGATGGTGTCCCGATGTATTCATGTTTGACATGTTCTGCTTGTACTAACGCCTGTCCGCAACTTGTCGATTACGATTCTTATGTTGACATTAGGCGTGGACTAATCGTGGGTGCATCTCAAGCAGAGATACCTCACACAGTCCTTCAGGCAGTTCTTGCTGCTGAAGCAGAGGAAGAAGCTGATGCTGACTTCATCACAACTGAAGATTACCCAATTACTTCCAAGGTGGGATACTATCCTGGATGTGTTGACTATCTTGACCAAGAGATGGTATTTTCACATGTCAATGATGGTGAGATGAACTTAGGAGCCTCAACAACCGCTGCTTTCACTTTGTTTGAAGAGATGGGCAATGAAGTTTCATATCTTGGAAGAGACTTCCTAAAGTGCTGTGGTCACGATCAAAAGTGGCAAGGTCTTGATGAAGTATTTGAAAAACTAAAGGCATACAACCAACGCAAGATTGTGGAATCGGGAATAGACACCTTAGTATCTTCTTGTGCTGAATGTTTCAGAACTTTTGCTCGAGATTATGAACTAGAGGGTATCAAGGTAATGCACACAACTGAATACTTAACAGAGCAAGGATTCGATATGGACTTGAGTACTGAAGAGACTACTGTAACATATCATGATCCATGTAGATTAGGACGTCAGATGGGAGTCTATGATGAACCACGTGAATTGATTACTGCCGTTGAAGGAGTTAATTTGGTTGAGATGGAACACAGTGGAGAGGATGCAATGTGTTGTGGTGTTTCAAGCATGATGTCATGTAATGAAGATGCTCGTTCACTTCGTGTCTCTCGTATGGAAGAAATCCGTGCTACTGGAGCAGATACGATGATCACATCATGTCCAAAGTGCGTTGCTCACTTTGAGTGTTTGAAGTTTGAAGGTGATGAAAAGTATGCAGATATTGAAATCCTTGATGTTGTTACATTCTTGGCAAAACAAGTTGATGCAAAGAAATCTGAAGCAGTTGCTGCAAATACTGATGCGCTAGACCAAATTAAGGCTTGAGTCTTTTTGGCTCTCAATATTTTCAAGTCACCCCTAGTGCTAAGAAGTGTTGTCACTAGCGCCATTCATGAACAGACCTGCTTTGTATGTACTTACAATCGGCATCGGTTTGTACATCAGTGCTACTGGTCTGAATGGAATTATTCCAGACCTTTGGGCTGAATGGCCAGTCAACATTTGGTGCTGGTCTATATTTGGATATATATTCTATAAGACCACTCGAAAAGAACGGATAGAAATGTTGACAGTGTTGGCATTTGCCACCCCAATGGAATTATTCTTCAGTGAAGTTTGGCTAATCTATGAATACCAACGTGGACTAATGCCACTATTCGTTCCAGTCGGTCATTATTTCCTATTTGATCTTGGTAGGATTATTGCTAATAAGATGAGAGAAAACCTCGCCATGCTTTCCTTAATGCCATTTATTCCTCTTGTCGCTTATGGCGTATACAGTGGAGGCGATACATCAGCACTATTCCTCCTAATACTCGTACTCGCATTCACAAAATGGGGCCCTCAACCTCGATTGTATGCTGCGATGGCTTGGGCGGCCTTAGCCATGGAATTGTGGGGCACACACTTGACCAATTGGACTTGGGCCAACGAAGTACCATGGACGGGGTTAACCGCTTGGAATCCACCTCTATTGGTTGGTGCATTCTATTGTATTGGAGATTTATTAGTCAACCTAAGTGTTGCCAAGTTTGAAAGAGAAGGGATGGACGAGGTGGTAGCATGACCACCAGTGACGAGTTGGCCAAGAGACGAGCGGCTGAGGCTTTGGCCATCCGCACCTCCCTAAATCGTCAGCGTGGAGAACAACGCGCTAATACAAAGGGTGGAGAAGGAACTGTTGCATATGTAACTGCAGAGAAATGTATTGGCTGCGACCAATGTACAATAGTCTGTGATGATGATGCCATTGACCTATACAAAGTAGAGATGGCCAGTCAATTCATCAAAGTGGAAAGTAATCGTAAGGCCAAGATAATTCGCGATGCGTGTACTGGCTGTAGATTGTGCGTACTCGCTTGTCCTACAGATGCGATAACAATGATTGATTTGTGAGGGATTACCATGACAAAAGATGACAATGAAGAAGCTCAAAGATTCGGAGGAGAATTCGGACCATACCGCAAGGAGGGGACTCCTGGTGTCAGCCTTGGAACATTCAAGACATTGGTATGGACTTCCAATATCGGTGGTCTGTTACTATGTGCATTATCCCTTGAAATGCTATTCGTTCGCAAAATGTTTGGATGGGGTCTGTTGTCCCTAATAGCTGCAGTTGCTATCGCATTATTCCCTTCAAATTATGAAATAGTTGGAATGGGTGATGATTCAATCACCAGTGATGATCAAAGCCCGCAACAATGATTAGAACTCGAATCAAATTATTGAATCGATGATTCATTAGCATACTTTATGGCTTCTGAACCCATTGCCAACATCGACAATTCTGCTACCAAAGCATGCCATCCTTTTGCATGCTCGCCATAGAGATGACCAACTTCTGATGAATCAAAGAATTCTGCATTAGGCGAGTTCAAATTATCCATATCACCCTTCTTATCATTTATTCTATAGAACCATGACGCAGCCTCACCATCGACCAAATAAACAACAGGTTCAACCGGTGCTCCACCCTTTTCTGTTAGAAGAGTTGGGACTCCTTCTTGAATTAAGAAATTTTCAACATCGGCACCGCCTTTAGAATACATTAATTTCTTCATCTTTCTATTGGACAGTTCAAGTAATTCTTTCCCTTCCTTAACCGCCATAATACCAAGCCCATATGTTCCTCTATCATTTTTTACAAAAACGACTGGTTCTCTTTCTATTCCAAGTGATTCGTATTTAGCTCTTATATTTTCAATAAATTCGTCTACTTCTTTTGCCAACGCTACCCTGCAAGTCTCTTCATCAAGACATTTATTCTCTGAAACAAACCAATTCGCCATCAAATGCCAACTATCAATTTCTAACAATTGTGCCATCTCATCAACATATTTTTGCAAACAGATATAGTGTTCAGATTTCCTACGCCGATGCCATCCCATGCTCGGTGGTGGGCTTACATTATTGGCAGATAATCCAGGTACTATCCCTTCTGTAAGATCATTATTCAGTAATATCAAGCAAGGTCTTTTTCCTTCCACAAATAACTCCTCTATTCCATTTTCAAGTTTCAACTCAACTCTTGACAATTGCAACGGACCTGAAATTCCCGCTAATGAACCATGAGCAGATAATTCCGGTGAACCAACTGTACATCTAAAACCTGAAAGGATAAGTAAACGTTGTATAGTTGCCACATTCTCAATATAACCTGCATTTCTAGTATGAGATTCAGGATACAAATGAACCCATTTACATTCGCCTTTAATCCTCAAAATATGATTTTTTAGAAGCGCTGCAAGATGTGGTTCATCCTCCTTTGAAACATTGTTAAATCCAGCTGGGAAGTGATTCGCATCAACAACAGCAACTTTCCATCCAGCATCCCTTACATCGACACTACCGTAAATAGGAATTGGAACTTCACTGCGCTTTTTTGTCATCCATGCTGTGATCTGTTCTCTCTTAGATTCAAGGATTTCCGAGTATTCATGTACGTAATTCATCATATCACCTCATCTAGTAAATCAATTGCTGTTCCTGAACGCTTACTTCTACCACCATCAAGGATGTGCATTGCTTCAAACAATCCTAAGCCTATCGCCAAATCCGGTTGATCCTTGAAGGCACCGCTAATAAGCGGATACTTACTCATTATTTGCTGCGCTCTTCCATCCAATTGTTCTAACATATTCTGCAACAACATAGGAGATGTTGCTGTACCGGCTGGTAATTTTGCTCTGCGTACAATTTCTGCTGGTAACTTGGTTAAATCTGCAGCACGGCGCAGGGCTATTTTCTCTTCAAATGAAGGCGGAAGACGCCACTGCATCGGTAATTTATGAGATGCTTGGCGGTGCGACTTTCCAAGGAATGGAACTCTGACCTCAACAGAATGGGTCATAGAATGTCTATCGACTAAACGTAATTGGAAATTACTCAACTGTCCACTATCCAATTCGAATTGTAAGAAGTCATCTAATGAAGAGGTGTGGGCTGTTGCTGAATGGTCATTTGAATAATAATAATCACCAACTGGTAATTGACCATTTTCAATGATTGATTTCGATGGATGGCTCATCATATCAAAGCGGGATTGAATAACGCTAGAATGATGATTAAGATCTCTATAACGAGGATATCCTGCATGCAGTTCATCCGCTCCTTGACCACACAATCCGACTGTTACCGATTCTGACATCTTCTCGAATAGAGGCTGGAAGAATAGGACTGTCACATCTAAATCTTCACCATGCCAAGCCAAATTAGGTAACATTTTGTCAAACGAATCCTCTTGTAAAATATGTTGGTGATGTTCTAACTCAAGGCTTGATGCTACTAACTCAGCAGCTTGCCAATCCGGGTTCTCTTCACTCTCCGCAACCGTCCAACATGCTGGAACTGGATTACCGCTTCTTTGGGCTGCTTCATGGGCAACTGCAGCAACTAAACTAGAATCAAGTCCGCCTGAAAGAACTATCCCAACTGGTACATCTGACATCAATCTCTCTTCAACACTGACTACGAAAGATTCCAGTAACTTACTAGCCTCTAAATCAGGATTCCATGTATCTGCAGGTTCAACCTTCTGTTTTTCCACTGTTGCTTTGCCAGTTAATACTGCGCAACCATTGTGGTCAAGACTCCATGTTTCAACTGTTCCTGGCCTTATTTGTGCAACATCCTTCAGCAATGTTGTTCCATCTAACGGGTACTCCCAAGCCAACCTTGCAACCAATGCTAGTTCATCGATTTGAGGAGTATGCCCTTCATGCGCCCTAAGGGCTTTGGCTTCACTTGCAAATAGCAGACTACCATCAACCTCAGTCCTCATCAACGGTTTAATCCCCATCGGGTCTCTAGCCAATAGCAACTGCTTATCTCTTGGATTCCATATCGCTATAGCATACATTCCATTGAGTTGAGATATCCATTTTGCATGTTGTTTGGCCGATAGTGCACCTTGATTTGTTGCTATTGCATTTTCATGCAGAGCGAGTATCGCCTCACTATCACCATTTGTAGTCCATGGATAGTGAGAATGATTTGCTCGGATAGTGAGATGATTGTAAATCTCTCCATTGGCGATTAAGATATTTCCACTCTGCGCAGATATAGGCTGATCACTTCCGCTGACATCAACAATCGCTAATCTAGTGTGTCCGAGTGCTATATTTTCATCAGTCCAAACATCATTACCATCCGGACCTCTATGGCGCATTAACCAAT
The DNA here is from genome assembly GCA_028821785.1 of Candidatus Poseidoniaceae archaeon. GTDB lineage: Archaea > Thermoplasmatota > Poseidoniia > Poseidoniales > Poseidoniaceae > MGIIa-L1. The sequence continues at coordinate 29,035 of JAPKFC010000012.1, forward strand.
TCATCCGCTCTATGATAGCAGAATCGGGGTTTCCAAGCATACCACCAATACCGCACATAGTAAAAGGTGCAAACCACACCCTTTTCAATGGTTGTAAATTACCATGAATCAATTCACAGTAATACACTTAGTTTGACATCACCAAAGAGGCCATTTGAACATAGTAAATACAAGAGCTAAGACCGCAATACCAAAAAATATGTAATATGCAGTTTGTGGTGGGTCATTGGATTCATTTTCCTCAGACATGATAGTTCACTATTCCAAAGGGGGGAGCAACCACCATTTCAACATATTGAGGAATATGAATGGCTTTTTGTTGAATCATAGCAAGCCAATGAATGGGTCAAACAGTAAAATTGCGCATAATGGAATTAACATCATTGTTGCATTATCATCTATCCATCGCAGTCGAGGCCATTCGCTTATCATGCAAAGTGGCGCCATTATCGGAATTAACCATAGTGGAGTACCAACGCAATTCCAGCATGCTAGCCAAATAATTGTGATAGCCAGAGTTGAATATATCATTACCTGCTTATCATCAAACTCTTTTCTTCTCAACTCTCCCATCAAAGGATCACCTAACGATAGTGAAAGAACAAGTGGCCAGATATATTCCTTAGTTGGCGCCATCAAAAAGGCCAATCCAATTCCGATTGCACCCCATGCTAATGCTGAAACTTGGTGAGCCTCGTATTCTCTTTGGCCGAAGATTGTTATTGAAAATTTAAGCCTAATCGCCTCAGCGGCAAGCATCAATAACACGATTGTAGAAACTAATTGAGGCAGGTCCAATCCAATAAATTCTGCACATTCCTCACCATATTCAAAGTAAATGAGTGGAATGAAGGATAAGCTCAAATGAATTGCTCTTCTAAATATATGTCCATAAAGTCCACCCTTGGATTGTTCTATTGGGTCTGTCATCGCAACTTGTCCATTATTTTCGCCCATATTATTCACCTTTCATTCAATTATTTAAGTTCTTAATCGCCTCATCCAAATCTATAGAACCGGATGCTAATGACAATAATGTTTCCTCTAAGTGTGGATTCTGTAGTATTTTTTGTTCAAGACCAGACAACAACCGTTCACGCCATCTAGCCTTTGAGGAACGTCCTGTTGACTGTAAATTAAGCAATACATCGGAGGCAAATTGGCATCCATCACCATTCAACGCACAAGTCAATAATACTGGAGGAGATTGCCCATCACCCAACTCAAATGATTCTTTGATTTCGTCTGCATGCTTCCTAGCACCCACAATATCAGATTTATTGACAATTACAGCATCTGCTAATTCTAATAATCCTGCCTTTTCTGCTTGAATTCCATCACCTCTTGCCGGACCTTCAACCACTACAATTCTATCTGCAATTGCTGCACATCTAACTTCCGACTGTCCTGCACCAACAGTTTCAATCACGACCTTATTCCAGCCAAGCGCCAGTAATAATTTAGCCATATCGGAAACGACTGCTGGAACGCTACTAGAAGACTTGCGAGTAGCGACTGAGCGAACATAAACCATATCTTTTAGCATAATGTCATCGACTACAGATAAGCGAACTCGATCGCCTAATAATGCTCCACCAGTTCTAGAAGAGGAGGGATCAACTGCTAGTAATGCAATTTTCTTACCTTGACTTGCCCACTGAGAAATTATTTTGTCCACCAGACATGATTTACCAACTCCAGGAGCACCCGTAATTGCCATTATACTCCAATCGGATTGTTGAGAAGCATCATTATTGGTTTCACCTAGCATTGATAATGCATCAGCAATATCGAGTGTGTTATTTTCAAGCGCTGAGAGAGTTCGTGCTAATGACCTGCGGCAACCGTCTTTTGCGGCCAACACAATGTCGCTATTCACTCAAACACCCTGCCAATACCAATCGCTTGATTCCCCTACACCAATTCCATCCTTTTCGCTTGCAACTTCAATGAAATTAAGTATTTCTGCAGTAGAGGTTCCTGGCCCAAAAATCGCTTTGATTCCACAAGAGAATAGCGCTTGCCTATCAGTTTTAGGAATAATTCCTCCACCGAATACGATCACATCATTCAATCCCGATTTACGGAGTTCTTCGCAAACCTTTGGAAATAAATGACTATGTGCGCCAGAAAGTGAGGATAATCCAAGGAATGAGGCATCCTCATCGCGTACCGTTTCAACTATTTGGCTCGCGGTTCTACGCAATCCTGTATAGATTACTTCGTGTCCTGCATCTCTTAATGCCCGAGCCACAACCTTAGCTCCGCGGTCATGACCATCAAGACCCGGTTTTGCAACTACTACGCGAATCATTGCACCCATGTCAAAACCGAGTAGGGCTTAGCCTATCAACAAAACCCATCCAAGAGGTGTAATCATAGTGATTTAGGTGTGGATATGAAACCGGTCAAAGGAGTCATACAGGGTACATTTTGACTGTATATTGTCGCAACGCATAAGGAGGGAGTTTTCTTAGAGATAATTGGCGAAGCCTATGGTATCCACCGAGGAACGACTCAAAGACCTGCGTAATCGTAAGGCAAGAAGTGAAGCAGGCGGTGGTCAAGCACGTGTTGAGTCTCAACATAATCGTGGTAAAATGACTGCCCGTGAACGCATGGAATTACTTCTCGATGATGGTTCATTCCAGGAAATGGATGCTCTTGTTGAACACCGATGCAAAGATTTTGGAATGGAGAAGAACATCATTCCAGGTGATGGAGTAGTAACTGGTCATGGAACAATAAATGGACGCGAAGTATTTGCCTTTGCTCAAGATTTCACAGTTTATGGCGGTTCACTCGGAGAAATGCATGGCCTGAAAATCTGCAAAGTATTGGACATGGCTCTAAAAACAGGTAGACCTGTTATCGGAATGAATGATTCTGGTGGAGCTCGAATACAAGAAGGAGTGGCTAGTCTAGGAAGTTATGCTGAAATCTTTTTCAGAAATGTAAGGGCATCAGGAGTCATCCCTCAAATCTCCGTAATAATGGGCCCATGTGCTGGTGGTGCAGTATATTCACCTGCGATAACAGACTTCGTAATCATGGTCGACCAAACTGCACACATGTTCATCACTGGACCTGAGGTTATCAAGACGGTAACAAATGAAGAAGTTTCTTTTGAAGACCTCGGGGGTGCTTTGACACATGGTAGTAAATCCGGAGTATCTCATTTCACAGCAGTAAGTGATGAAGAAGCAATACACCTTGCAAGAGAATTAGCAGATTTACTTCCTCAGAATAATATGGAAAAGCCACCGATAAGAAAGACATCTGATCCAAAGGATCGGGTATGTGAGAAATTGGACAATATTATTCCAACCGAATCCAACAAACCTTACGATGTAATTGATGTAATCAATGAAATCGTAGATGATGGTGCATTCTTAGAAGTTCAGGCTGATTGGGCAAAGAATATCGTAATCGGCTTTTCACACTTAGGCGGAAATACAGTTGGAGTTGTCGCAAATCAACCAAAGTTCCTTGCTGGCTGCTTGGATATTGATGCGAGTGACAAAGCCGCAAGATTTGTTAGATTCTGTGATGCCTTCAATGTCCCAATTCTAACTTTGGAAGATGTCCCTGGATTCTTGCCTGGTACTAGCCAAGAATGGGGTGGCATTATTCGTCACGGTGCAAAATTATTGTATGCATATGCAGAGGCTACTGTGCCATTGCTAACGGTGATATTGAGAAAGGCATATGGAGGTGCGTACGACGTTATGTCAAGTAAGCATATCCGAGGTGATTACAATGTTGCATGGCCAAATGCAGAACTAGCGGTCATGGGTGCTGATGGTGCTGTAGAAATTATTCATCGCAAGCGCATCGCAAACTCGCGCAATGCAGAAGAAGAGAGAGCGAGATTAACCGAAGATTTCAACGATACTTTCGCAAATCCATACAAGGCTGCGGCTCTGGGATATCTAGATGATGTCATCGAACCTAGAGAAACCCGAAGCAAGTTAATTCGTTCTCTTGAAATGCTAATGGATAAAGAAGAATTAAGACCGGCAAGAAAGCACGGTAACATTCCACTTTGAGGAGATTTTGTCATGGGTAAAACAGATGAAAAAACTCTGCGAATGGCAGCGATCGCTGGAGTTTTGGCAATGATCCAATCTCAAGGAGACGACCCTGCACAAATTGCAAGGAATCCTGGTATGCCTTGGTCACAAGACCATAGGAGAATGTTTTGCGGAAAATCTTCATTGTTAAATCACAGAGCTAGTCGCTCACCATGGAAGTGAAATTATGTCTGACACTAGAAAGGTCATCATTGATGGAACTGAATTTGAGGTTGAGATTGAAGGTGAAGGTACTACCTTTTCTGCAACCGTTGAAGGTAGGACTTTTGAAATTCAAATACCTGATGCAGCACCTGTGATAAAGAAAAAGCGCAGTGCTGGTGGGAAGAAGAAGAAATCAGGAACTGTTACCTCCAGTATTCCTGGGAAAATCGTAACCGTCGAAGTAAAGCAAGGTGATGAAGTTACTGAAGGGCAGGTCGTATTGATTTTAGAAGCGATGAAAATGCAGAATGAAGTTCAAGCACCTGTTACTGGAACTGTGATCTCAGTAAATATTTCTGAAGGCGATGCTATTGAAGCAAATATCCCTCTTCTAGTGATTGAGCCTGCTGTCACCGATGAAGATTCCGAATGATTTGTAAATCAATTCTATAATTCCAGATTCTAGTGAAAATGTGGTGTTTTTTTTAACATTGATGCAATAGTTAAAGTGAGTCCTATGTTAGCGTATAACATGGCGGAGACTGCAGTCTGTGATTTACCTGGTTGTGGCGATGAAGGAGTGATTGTTTCTCGCCTTTCTCCAGAAGGATATCTTGTTGCAACCGGCAAAAAAGCCTATTCATTTAGAGAGGCATACCGTCGTTTCCACTACTGTCAAAATCATCATGATGAATTGATGAGCGGAGTTTGGTCAAGAGTTAGAACTCCTGAAGATAAGAAAGAAGGACATGTTGCACCAACTGCGATTTGAGTAAACTGTGCCAATTCCGAGAGTTTTTATCCTACATGACTATGATAAGGGGGTTGTCATTGCATGGTTCATGCGTGATAATGCAATAACTGCCACATCTGCAAAAATTAGACCTATACTCGTTGCATTATTGATGCTATTGAGCACCGTTGTAACTGTTGCTGGCCCTGTTCAAGCAGTCGGTGTAAATCAAACTGACTTCGGTCTACAAGGTGACCTACCAGACAACATGTCGGCCGTTACTTCAAACTTTACAGCACCCCTTGCTGGATTGGCACCATTTACTGCAACTGACTATGGCCAGTTAGACGTCAATGATGACGAAGATTGGCTTGCAATCAATCTCTCGGCTAATGAAGGTTTAACACTTAGTCTCTCTTTCAATACCTCATACACATCTTCAAATGGTTCAACATATATTAACGATTTTGACCTCGCAATCTACGATGCCAGTGGCAATATTTTAGACAGTTCATATGCCAATAATCCTGAAATTGTAAGTACAAATAATTCAGCCACCCAGCACACAGGTCTTGTCTATGTTCAGATATATCGTTATGACGGATATGGTTGGTATGTACTCGACATATGGACATTCAGCACTTCATCGGGCAATGGAACGGGCGGCAATGGAACTACTACCCCATCCAATTGTGTCGGCAACAATACACTTGCCTCCGACATATTAGAGCCTAATGACACTCAAGCAACTGCCACACAGGCAACTACCCTACCTGTATCTTGTACCGGATTAAGCCTCCACACAACTACAGATGAAGACCATTTTGAGGTTCAAATGATCTCTGGTGTCACTTACTACACCAATATTACTTTCCTGCATAGCGGCGGAGATATTGATACTAATTGGCTCTCTACGAGTGGTAGCTTTTTGGATTCGTCAGGATCTGTCAGTGATAATGAAGCGATGTCATACACTTCAACAACAAACCAAACCACATACATCAAGGTATATGGCTATAATTTTGCAACCAATACATACGACATTGACATTACTACCAACCTACCCGGTGGTGGCCAAAGTATGGAAAGTATTGATGTAACAACCACGGGTCTAACTTCTGCAATGATAACCTTTAGTGGGCTAAGCATTGGTACTAATTACAATTATAATTATTCAAGTGCACAGGCAATGCTTGATGGCACTATCTCTTGGTCCAATTCTACCAATGTTTCATTCAATGCTACAGCAACTACAATGGTATACAATGTATCAGTATCCCAACCTCAAAATGTTGAATCTGAATACTATATTATTTCATACTTCAAGGATTCAATTGGTGGCTACATTGCCTATGATGAAGATTACACATACATAGAGATGGTAGAAGTTACTACTTCTTCTTCTTCAACTGGAGAAATATCGT
>JAPKFC010000068.1 GCA_028821785.1 Candidatus Poseidoniaceae archaeon
ACAAGGGTGCTGCTTTCGTCAAAGAAATATTGCTTGATACATTTGCTTATGCGGCCTCACTGGTACCGACTGTCAGTGAAGACATTCATGCAATTGATAGTGCAATGAAGGTAGGATATAATTGGAAGAAGGGTCCTTTTGAAATGATGGACTCCATTGGTCTTGATTGGCTTGTCGGAGAAATGAAATCGGCTAATATTGCAGTTCCTGAATTCTTATCTCTTGCGGCAGAACACGGTTCTTTCTACGGTATAGAGGAAGCCGAAATAACTCGACTGAACTCCACTGGAGATCACATTCAAATTCTAAAAGGTGCTCAGGAAACTACTGTAGCAGACATCAAACGTAGACGAGGTAAGGCGATTAGAAGAAATGCTTCGGCTAGTATTTGGGATGCCAATGATGGAATCCTTTTAGTAGAATTCCACTCGAAAATGAATGCTTTAGATCCATTCATTATGGAAATTCTTCTCGCTGCTGTTGACATTGCAGAAAGCGATGGCTGGAAGGGAATATTAATCGCTAACGATTCTAACAATTTCTGTGCTGGTGCCAATCTTGGACTTGCATTATTTGGAGCAAACCTTGGAGCATGGAGTTCATTAGAGGAATTTATTGCTCTAGGTCAAGACACCTATCAATCTCTAAAATATGCAGAGGTGCCAGTTGTTTCAGCTGCTTCTGGAATGTGCCTTGGAGGTGGATGTGAAATTTTACTCCACTCCGATGGCATTGTCGCTCATTCGGAATCATATATCGGATTGGTTGAAACTGGAGTCGGTATTATTCCTGCATGGGGTGGTTGTAAGGAGATGCTTGCACGAGTTACTACGGAGGGGCTAGTCGGATTAGGACCAATGGCTGCAACCATGATGGTTTTCGAAAATATAGGTATGGCCAAGATTGCTAAATCGGCACAGCAAGCCAAAGATCTAGGTTATCTTCGAGGTAGCGATCGTATCACGATGAACCGTAATCATGTTTTGGCTAATGCTAAGTCATACTTGCTGGAACTAGCCGAAGATTATTCCCCACCTAAACCCCATGTCTACCATCTACCTGGGCCTTCTGGAAGGTCAGCATTAACCATGGCTTTGAACGACCTTGCTATTGCCGGCCATGCTACACCTCACGACATCACCGTCATCAGTGAACTTGCAAAAGTTCTGACCGGAGGGGAATGTGACCATACAGGGGAACTGAGCGAGGATGATATTCTTGCACTTGAGAGAAAAGCAATCTCAAAACTAGCTCGAAATGAATTAACATTAGACAGAATGGAACATATGCTGAGTAAGGGCAAACCATTGAGGAACTGAAGGAGGGGGATTATGACTGTATACAAAGCACCTTTGAACGACTACAAGTTCCTATTCCACGAAATATTCGATGTTGTCGAAGTGTGTAATCGCTTAGGATATGAAAATCTTGATAGAGAGATGATCGATATGATGACTGAAGAGTGGTCACAATTCGTAATAGACGTGTGGAAACCATCAAACAGTGATGGTGATAAAATTGGTTCACAATTGAAAAATGGAGAAGTTATCTCACCACCCGGTTTCAAGGATGCATGGAAACAAACAGTTGAATCTGGTTGGTTGCAGTCAGTTTGCAAAGAGGAACATGGTGGCATGGAATTGCCCCTCTTCTTCCGTAATGCAATGGATGAGCCTGCAATATCTTGCAATATGGCAATCTCGGTGGTAGCAGCATTAAGTCTAGGTGTTTACGACATAATAAGTAGCCATGCTTCACAGGAAAATATCGACCTTTATGCTGCCAAAATTGGTAGTGGGGAATGGTGCGGGACAATGTGCCTTACCGAGCCACATTGTGGTACCGATCTTGGCTTAATCAAGACCAAAGCAACCCCTCAAGAAGATGGTTCATTTACTATTACTGGGACAAAGATTTTCATTACAGCAGGTGACCATGATTTGAGTGATAACATCGTTCACATGGTGCTAGCTAAACTACCTGGTGCACCAGAAGGGTCCAAAGGTATCTCACTATTTCTTGTACCAAAATTCCTCAGTGAGGGAGATGAACTTTCGAGCGAAAAAAATAACACATCAATCTCTGGAATCGAAGACAAGATGGGGTTGCATGGTTCACCAACCTGTGTATTAAATTTCGATTCTAGTAAAGGCTGGCTAGTGGGAGAAGAGAATACAGGTATGGCCTTGATGTTCGAGATGATGAACAGAGAAAGATTGGCGACCGGAATGATGGGTCTCGGATTAGGTGAAATTGCATATCAAAATGCTTTAGCCTGGTCTTTAGAAAGACGTCAAGGAAGAGACCTGCGTGGTATGAAAGATCTAGATGCGCCAGCAGATAATATCCTAGTTCATCCTGATGTCCGTAGAATGTTGCTAAAGGCCAAGGTTAACTGTGAAGGGACTAGAGCCCTAGGAACATGGATTGGGATACTACTCGATGAGATGAAAAGAGGTGATGAGGAAACTAAAAAACATGCCACTTCACTAATCGCATTACTCACTCCGGTCATGAAAGCGTATTCAACAGATGTTGGGTGCCAAAGTGCATCGCTTGCAATACAAACCATGGGTGGAGCAGGGTATTGTTCGGAGTATGGAGTTGAACAATTCTATCGTGATGCAAGAATCGCTCCTATCTGGGAAGGGACAAATGGAATACAAGCACTCGATTTAGTAGGGCGTAAAGTTACCCAAAACTTCGGTCATAATCTTCGACATTTGATGTGGCCATTACTTGAATTCATAGAAGAAAACCGTGCTATTGAGGAAATGGTAGAATTCAATAAGCCGCTACATAAGAGTGTGAAAGGATTACAACAACTAACACTTCTTCTAATGGCAGAAGGTGCTGGAAATCCACACTTTTTAGCAGCAGGTGCTACCGATTATTGTACATACTTTGGAAATACCTTACTAGCCTACTTATGGGCGAGAATGGCGCGAGTATGTATCAATGCTAAGGCGAATGGAAGCGCAACTGAATTTCATGAAGCCAAACTTGCAAGCGCACGAGTATTCTTTGCAGAAATCCATCCAGACAATGTTGGTCTTGCCGCTAAAATCGTTGCAGGACACAAGCATCTAATGTCATACCCGGAGGCTTCATTCTGATGAAGTCACAGTTTCCAGCGAGCAAAGGTGCAGCTGCATATTCAAAAAGTTTGCAATGGAAAATGTCATGGCCTTGGACTATCTTCTGGGCACTTATCGCTATTGAGTTGATATTGTGGCATCAAGAGAGTCAAATTCTAATAAATATTTTATTCTGGACAATTTCCATTACTATTGCATTGAATGCAATCTACTTGGGTTTTGAAGCAAAGGTATTGGCAGCATTTTTCCGACCTTATCCAAAGGATGCAGGCGAAGTCACCAATCCAAATTGGCGCCTTGTCGAGTTTACAGGATGGGGCGGGGACGAGCCAATGGGATATTTCATTCCAGCAAAAGGTATATCGAAAGGCTTGATCTTATACATACATGGATATTCTTCTTCCATGGCTCGAGCAGAAAATAGAATCACTCATCTTAGCAATCAAGGATTTGATGTAGCCGGTATAGATATGAGAGGGCATGGTCGTTGTTCTCTAAATAAGGATTGGACATTACTAAAGGTAGCAGCAGATATAGAGGCCTTTTTGGACACGATAATTTGTGAATACAAGGAATTGCCAAGAGTTCATTTCTACGGTCATTCAATGGGAGGATTTCTTACCCTGAGACTATCTAGTCACAAATCTGGATGGTGGAAAGATCAACTAGATTCGATAATCTTGGAATCCGCTGTATCATCAATACCAGAGATCATAAAATTGCGTGTAGGTTCAATGTGGAATTTAGGTCGTCCCTTGATTCGTCTAATTATACGCACAGAGATGAAAAGAATTCATCCTGACTTGCCAATTACATTCTGGAACGCAAAAATACCACAAATTGGATTACCAGGAATTCCAGTGCTGACACTTCAATCTAAGAATGACAGCGCACTAGGTAGAACACATTATAATCTGATTAAGAAGCATATTCCAGATGATGGAGAAAATCAATTCCATCTAATTTCTGATTTAGAACATACTACTACTTTAGATTCAATGACTAGAAAGAATATTCTTGAGAAATGGCTGATTAAAAGGAGTTGATTAGTTGGGTGACGAAAAACGGTTTATGAAAGCTACAAAAGAGGTAATGAATCTAAGTAGCAGACCTGACAATAAGACCATGTTAATGCTATATTCGTTGTATAAGCAGTCTACTGAGGGGGATGTTTCAGGGGGACTCCCTGTAAGTGAAGGAATTGCTGCAATAGCAAAATACCGAGCCTGGAAAAAATTGAAGGGCAAGGATTCACAAGAGGCGATGAAAGAATACTCTGACATAGTTGACAACTTACTGGAGCGTTCTGAGAAAATATCAGATATCAAAACATGGAATGGCCGCACTGTGCTAATCAGTGGTTCTAGTCGAGGACTCGGACGGGCAATGGCACTACGCTTCGCAGAAGAAGGAGCAAATCTTGTTCTCCTCGGACGTACACTTGATGCTGAAGACGGAAAAGGTTCTCTTAATGAGACCGCCGAAATGGTTGAATCTGCAGGTGGTAAAGCAGCAGTTGCGGTTTGTGATGTTCGAAATGATGCGGATGTGATTGCTGCTGTCCAGATAGGAGTTGATGCATTTGGTGGAATTGATGCTGTCATTTGCAATGCTGGTGCGTTATTTATTGCACCGTTTGATGAAACCCCATTGAAGAGATTTGACCTTGTCCACGAAGTAAATATCCGTGCATCATTTGCCCTATGTCAAGCGGCATTACCACACCTACGCAAGAGTGATAATGGCCGATTATTACTGATTTGTCCACCGATTTCATTGGATTCAAAGTGGTATAAGGGGTCTATAGCCTATACAATCTCCAAATTCTCAATGTCGATGCTTGTATTGGGTCTCGCTGAGGAATTATCAATGGATGGAATCTCAGTAAACGGACTTTGGCCTGCCACTACAATTGATACTGCTGCTGTTAGATACAACAAAGCTCTCGGTGGTGCTGAAATGGTTAGGCGTAGTAGAATTCCGCGAATTGTTGGAGATGCAGCATTCGCAATAATGAGCAAATCAAGTGAATTTACTGGGAAATTCCACACCGATGAATCGGTATTACGAGAACAAGGCGTAGAGGATTTCGTTCAGTACGCTGTAGAGCCAGGGATGCCTTTACAACCTGATTACTACCTTTAGAACGGAATTGTCCGTAAGGAATTTTCGTGTTTTCCGGTACGAGTATTCAAGATCAAACAAGTTCTTTTTGAATCGTAAAATGATAACATTGAAAGAGTAACGCTATACTTATTGATTATGGAGGAAATAGGTGCTGGTACAACTATTCCTTTTGAATCAATTGAAGTTGAATCAAAGAAAGAACAATTTGCAGAAGTTCCTTCAGCTCCAAAGTTGCCACCAGTTGGTGGTTGGAAAAAATTAATCTTTTTACGTTTACTAGCAATAATAATAATCGGTTCAGGTTTATTTATTTCGCTTGAAGGAATTGCCACTGTAATAATTTTATTTATTATTGTAGTTCCATTTGAAAGATTATTCCCTCGTCAGAAGCATCAAGGATTCAAACGTCCACATTTAGATTTAGACATAGGTTATGCAATGGCAGCCCCATTCCTCAATGTCATTGCGCTTACCGTTGGTATTTTTATTGGAATAGTCTCTTTGGCATGGATTCCAGGATTGTTGATTGCACCCTATGTGGCAATGATTCCTAGCCAGTACAAATTGATAGTCGGCATTCTTTTGTTCGATATGACCACCTACTGGGCTCATAGATTCTACCATGAAATTCCAGTACTGTGGAAGTTTCATTCCATCCACCACTCCACAGAACATATGGATTGGGTTTCTGGTTTTAGAGGCCACCCATTCGATGGAACATTGATCGCACCTGCAATATTTTTCCTCATCGCAGCAGGTTTTCCAAATGAACAAGTAGGATTCCTTGCTGTATTCCAAATTGTTTTCGGATTCTTCTTACACGCTAATGTTCGTTTCAGATTCAAGATATTCGATCGCTTCATTATGACACCAGAATTCCATCACTGGCATCATTCAAATGAGGACGATGCAATCTGGACAAATTATTCCACATTCTTGCCGATATGGGATATGTTGTTTGGTACTTACTTTATGCCTAAAGGAGATAGGAGGCCCAAAATATATGGTGTTGATGAATTAGTTCCAATGACTATGGCCGAGCAATTAAAGTATCCATTTGAAGGTGTCAAAAACCCTCTACTATTCTTACGCCATCCTCTACGTTCGCTTTGGAGTGTTATCCGCCATCCGTTGCGAACTATTGGCCGAGGCTTCCGATTCATAGGTAGAATGATCAAAGGATATTTGTTAATAATGAAATTAATGTTGAGGTCTGTAACGAGGCCTTGGGGGGAGAAGTTCCCTGATTCAGCCCGTCACATAGAAAGAGCTGAAGGGTACTCAAGAAAGAACAAGATATCTATCGATGTGATAGAATCTGCAGAGATTTAATTTTGTTTTCAAACAAGGTCTCATATATTATCTACTTCAACGTAGAGATATTGGTGTGAAAATGTCTTCTTTTAGAATCTGTACAAATTGCTATGGTTACCGAGTTTATCCATGGATGGGATTCATGACAGGAGACCGTTACCAATGTCAAGACTGTGAAGAGATACTAATCTTACCACTCGAGTTTGATACTATTGAAGATTATCTTGAATTCCTAAAGATACAGAGTCCAGAGAAGTTTGCTAAAATTGAAAGTGAGCGTAAAGAGTGATTTCTTGCCCAATTACCGGCTCGCGAATATTTATTTTTACTTCTAAAAGGGCCATTTATTGCTTGTTGCCACAGGGAACCTTCATAATAGCGTCAGCGAGCCTGTTAATTGGATGGGATGCGTATGGTTGAGCGGAAGCAGGATTCAATAAGCGATTCTTTTCTTTTTTCTTTGATGCAAAAGCAACTAGAAGAAGAAGAGGAAGTAGATGAAATTACAATGGATGTTGTCAAAGCACCAAGAATACAAGGTGATGAAACCTTGTCTAATTTGGCCAGCAGGATTGTTGATGAAGTTAAGATAGTAAAAACTCCGAAATCACTTGCTAACAAAGTCTTGCAGCAAGCGGGTATTGATACCTCATTAGGAGGAGCTGAACCAATAGTCCCCAATGGTCATTTGAAGCACGTTGGTCAAAGAGCAAGAAAATTAGTCCGTAGGGAGAATGAAACCCGTAGAGTTCGCAAAGTCAAAACAAGAGCTGCACCTTCTCAAATTAATCACCAGCCTATTTCTGCTGGCAACTCTAGGCGAGGACCGCCAAATAGCACTAAATCCAGACCTTCAATCGGTAGGGAAGATGAAGTTAGAAAAAGTGCAAGAGTCAAAACCAATAAGCGTGGTATCAATTCTAAGACTAGCAAAATAAGTTCCCAAGCAAAGCAATCTCGCAATAACAAACTAGATAATTCGATAAACTTCTCATTGTGAATCAATTCTAGGCCTATCTCTGTTATTTTTGGTAATAGTGAAAAGGGGAGTCACCTTGCCTTGTAATGTAAGGTTGATATTATGGACATTTCAAATCCAAGTGAAGAGCATTTAATGCTACGTGAAATGGTTAGAGATTGGACTCAAGAGTTTGTTGAGCCTCAAGCCCTTGAATATGATCGTGAAGAAAAGTTCAACTTACCTCTATTGCGTGAAATGGGCGAAATGGGTTTACTAGGTATTTCAGCTCCAGAAGAATATGGTGGCGCTGGATTAGATGCAACCGCTTGTGCAATAGTGCATGAAGAATTATCAGCAAGTGACCCAGGTTTCACACTCGCATATCTGGCTCACTCTATGCTATTTGTCAATAATTTAGCAAAAAATGGTACTGAAGCGCAAAAACAGAGAATCTTACCTTTGGTTTGTTCAGGAGAATGGATTGGTGCAATGGCAATGTCAGAACCAGATGTGGGAACTGATGTTCTCGGATTATCGACTACAGCAGTACAACAAGATGATGGAACTTGGAAAATCAATGGCCGCAAGATGTGGATTACCAATGGTTGCTTAGATGAAGAAGGGACTCCTGCAGATGTGGTTTGGGTTTATGCAAAGACTGGAACAGATGACAAAGGTAGAGTGCAAATGTCTACTTTCTTGGTCGAAGCAGGTATGCCTGGATATGCAGTCGGTCAGAAAATCTATGATAAAACTGGAATGAGGGCATCCAATACTGCAGAATTAGTATTCGATGATTGTATTATTCCTGCAGAAAACTTAGTTGGTTCAGTCGGAGAATCTATTATTCATATGATGAGGAATTTGGAATTAGAACGTCTTACATTAGCGGCTATGTCGCTTGGTATTGCTCGTCGTTGCTTAGATGAAATGAATAAGTATGCAAGTGAAAGAAGCGCATTCAACACTCAAATTCGAAACTTTGGACAGATGCAGAGATACATTGGAGAATCTTGGGCTAAGTATCGTGCCATGAGAGCATATGTCTATGATACTGCCAATAACATGTCACTTGGTAAGGCAGGACAACGCTTAGATTCTGATGGAGTCAAATTGTTTACATCAACAGCCGCTAAAGAAATCGCAGATGCTGCAATTCAGGTAATGGGTGGATACGGATATGTTGGAGAATACAATGTTGAGAGATTGTGGAGAGATTCAAAGTTGTTAGAAATTGGTGGTGGAACTATAGAATCGCATCACAAGAATATCACTCGTGATCTATTCAAGACTCCTGAAGTAATAAACGATTGAATCGTTTAAACAGTCTTAGCAATACATTTTGTTGAGTTTAATCCGAGTGTTGAATTGATTTGTGGTGATTTGGTCAATTCAATCACCTCAATTAACTCACAACTGAGATATTAGTTTCTGCGATGACACTAAATCACTGCTCGGTAAGGGTAAATCATGGCGGATAGCGATTCTGATGACTGGAAAAACAAAGTCAGCGAAATGGCTCAAAAAAG
>JAPKFC010000069.1 GCA_028821785.1 Candidatus Poseidoniaceae archaeon
AATAGCAGCAATTTCAAATTATGAACACATGGAGACAGACGAACTCATCGTAAAACAGGCGAATCGGGAGGGTAAAAAATACCACGACCTTTCTGATGAAAACTTCTTGAGAATCGAGAAAGATGTTTTTATGAAGTTAGGTGATTTATCAGGTAAGGTGATTGATACCGGTGCTAGCGTTATTTACGATCAAGACGTAATGTGTAAAATTGCAGAGTTTGCTCATGTAGTCTATATTGAAGATAGTATTGATGTGATTGAGGACCGTTTCATTGCTCGTGGCCCTGTGCCTTTGATGGGGATTGAGGGTAAGACATTCAAGCAGTTATTTGCCGAGCGGCAGCCGTTGTATGAAGAGTATGCACAATCTACGGTAACACGAGACCGTTTTCGTGATAATGATGCGCTGCTGGTGGCGGAGCAAATACTTGAGCTTGTAAGGGATGATGAATCCTAGATTATAGCCTTGAGAAATTAATCTCTGAAGTTTACATCGACCAATCGGGTTCGGATATTTCGAAAGGGTTCAATTTGACCCCTTTGCGTTTATTCCTGGCAACAGTTGATGAAGACAAAGATGTTCAAAATCATTCTTCTTCGTCTTGTTGTGAAAGACGATCTACTAGATCTGCTTTCTTGCCGCCAACAGGTAGTCCCGCTGCCTTGCAACGTTCTTTGAGTTGCGCTACAGATAGAGAAGATAGGTCTTCGTCGTGATTACAGTTCTCATCGTGAACGTGCTCTTCTTCTGTTTCTTCAACACCAAATCCACGAGGTTCGTGAACTTCAACGAATGAAACCTTAGAAACATCAGTGATTGCATCACGGATGGTAGTTACCAAACGGAACTTGAGCATTGCTGCATTGGTGTCAAAGAGCATTGTTTGTGGTAGAGTGATAGCAAGGTCATCGCCAGTGAATTCTACTCCAAAGTCAGTGTGACCTGTGTTAGATTCTAGTAGTGCTGTAACCTTTTCTTCCTTTCCTTCCACAACTGCGATGATCTTGAAATTATACTTCAAAGTCTTTCCAGCCATTGGGTGGTTGTAATCGATACGAGCACGTCCTGCAGCAAGGTAAGATAGAGTTCCTTGCTTTCCACCAATATTTACCGGTGCACCGATGTAAAGTGACTTAGGGTCTTTTACAGATTGAAGGAGTTTGTCGATACTAACTGTGTCGATTAACTCTGAATCCTTCGGACCATATCCGTCTTCAGGAGCGATAGTGCATTCGGTTTCTTTACCGACTTTTGCTCCTGCTAATGCTTCTTCGAAACCTGCGATTAACATTCCTCCGCCAACGATGCAGACCATTGGTGAATACGTACGCCCTTCTTGGTGGACTTCGTGTTCTTTAGCAACCTCTTCGCGAGTAGTTTCGATAATAGTACCGGTTTCTCCGTTGTATAGTTCGTAATCGACGTGGATAATTGTTCCTTCTTCCATGTATAAGCCTCCCTTAGGGGTAGTCCGGCGACCGACGCCCCCTTCATAATGGCATTGGCTGAAAGAAGGTTCACTCCTCTTGCTCTATATGAGATGCTTCGGGGCTCAGTGGGCTCTTTTTAAGTTTTGAAACGATTGCAATTTGAGCCATACCGATTAACATCAAACTCCAGCCGGACCAAACAAGATGAGAGTTCTGCAGATCATAGATAGTAACTCTAACCATTTCAATTGAGTCTAATCCGTCTGTTGTTGCCTGTTGCATCAAACCACTTGCTTGTGAACCATCGAAGATGAATACTATATCTCCGTGCCACCGTGATAATGTATCAACTTCAGAACGTGCTGTTCCAGTTGAGTCAAATCTAAGCATACCGGGTTCTACAATATCTATTTGAGTGAAATCAACTACTCCATCCGCATTTTCAGTGAACTCGTAAACAGCGATTCTAATGCCAACATAGCCATCTCCGACTTCAAGACCCTCATCTTCAAGGATAATTTCTAAGAATTCGAAACCGTAATCGCCATGGATAGTAATTTCACCTTGAACCAATGAAACACGATGGCTTGCATCTCCTCTATTGACCAATGTAGTAGTGAAAATATGGCCGATCATTAGCAATATCAAACCGAGGTGAACTACATGAGCGCCAACTGGGATTCTCTTCAAAATAGATGTTTTTGATTTGCGTTGAATCTGAGTGACTACCTCGTTGGCCATAGGCGCTATCGTGACCAAAAGCATTGGTAATGAAATCCACGCGATTGAACCTCTAGTAATATACTCGGAAACAGTGGTTTGTGCATCGCTTCCTAGCCATCCAGGAGCAAACATTGCAAGAATTATTGAAACGATTAGAACCGTCAATACGACTGAAAAAGTAGTCTTTGGTTGCTCTTTCCTCATTGTATAAGTGAACATTGCAATGGCGACTGCAAGCATGAATGGTGCACCGTATAATTCGTGAGCGGTAAGATTGACTGAATCGATACTCGCCAACAAGATTGCCAGTGTTAAAATCAAATATAATCCAGAAACAACAACTGTAGCCCACAGTGCTAATCTCTGTTGGTCTCTGCGAGAAGTTATGTCAAAGCGTTTAGCAGATTCTGTTTTGTCCTCTTCAGCCAATAGCCAAGGTGATACAAATACAATCAACACTGCTGCTGCAACTGGAATTTCAACCAACCCAGCCCAGGCGGAAGCCAGAGCCAACATTATTCCTGCAGTTGCCCAACCCCATTGCTTGGTTGGATTGACTGAATAATATAATGGGGTAAAGAAGATCAAACAGATTAATGAAAAGAATACGTCTCCATTGATAAAACTCAATACTATCGGAGTAACCATCAAAATTGGTACGATTTTAGCAGCTGGGAATTGCCATTCTAATGGCAAACTGTTTTCTTCTTCTTTATCATTTGAAATATCAAACGCCAATTGTAAATATACAACTATTGGGAAAATGAATACTGGAATGAATGAATATATTTCCAGTTCAAATAAGAATGCCAATATGGCTAATAACAATGGTATAGCGAAGATATAAATGCCATTTTGATTGATTTTACTAGTTCTAATTGAGCGTCGTTGCATGGTTAGCCATACTCCGATGAAGAGTAAGATAATCATCAGATAAGAAATTACTTCCACCCCTGCTAAACCATCTCTTAGAACCATGAAACGACCAAATACCTCGGTAGGGGGAGTTCCTCCATCATTTACTACGAAAGTATGTACTGATGATGCCCATACTCCTCCAGCCCTAGTAACCAGTGTTGCGAAAATAGCTAATCCACCTGCAACCAATCCGGCCCCCATCCAAATATTATCGGAGACCTTACCCGGGCGAGTTCTCAGATGAACGATAACCGCTAGTGCTAGCCAAGGCAAAAACGAACCTGTTTCAACAGGATCCCATGCCCAATATCCGCCCCAATCGAGAATCAAGTAGGCCCATAGTCCACCTAGACCAACCCCCAGTGTTGTGAAAAACAATGCAGGGCGAGCAACAGTTAGGATGCGGCCCTCGAGGTCTTGCCTATCATTAGAGTAGAAACTGGAGATAGAAATTGCTGCAATATGCAGGCATAAAGAATATGATAAGAAAATAAGTGGTGGATGTATTACCATCAAATCGGTTTGCAATAGTTCGTTTAAACCCTGTCCTAACCAGTTATACTCATTGACTCTAAATGGGTCTAAGGTCAGTGAAATTATCAACAATAATAAACTGAAACCATGAACTAATCTGAGCCTTAATTGATGAGCACTAAAGCCTTGAGCACCTTCTATTTCCTCACCTGGTAATGGATTGCGCCAAATCCAAGATAGTAATGACATCCAAAGTACCCATAGCAAAATCGGACCTTCTCTAGCGGCCCAAGTGGCGGCAAAGCGATACTTGAGAGGGAGTGCTACTCCACCGTATGCTGCTACGTGTACGATTGATGTATCATTGACCAAGAAGCGGCTTGACAGTGCAATAAACGGTACTGCCAAAGCAAAATGACAAAGAAATGACAATAATTTACTCCTCTCATGCAACTTTGGTTGCAAAATGAGGAGGGTGGCAGCAAAGACTGCCAGCCACAATGTCAGTGTCCACACAGACGAGGCTAACCACCACACCTTCATGTCGTTTTCTTATTCTCAACCCACATGGGGCACTGGAGGATTACCAGCCAAAGTGCTTAGCCCTTGAATATCCAAAGGAGAGAAGAACTGGAATTACTCGCTTGGTCAGCAGTATTGGTTTTTTGAACAATATTTTTATCCCGATTCCTAATTTCTGTAGCGGAGACATATTGCCTAATTCTTCTGGTAGACAGTGAGCCATGATCGACATTTCTTCATCGGTCAAGTCATACAATGCAGTCTTACCTTTGAGGATTTTATTGTATGGTGGGAAACGCTTCAACCAGGCCTTTTGATATGCCATCAAGCGTTTTACAGAAAGGTCGTTCTCTGCAATCGCTTGTGTAATTACCTGTGCAGCCTCTCGCCCCGACCAAAGCGCAAGATGCGAGCCCCCCTCAAACAAAGGAGAGGTGAAACCTGCAGCATCGCCTACTAAGATAACCCCTGTGTCAACTGTGATATCTCTTGGTCCAGAGATTGGAATTGTTCCACCAAATGGCTTAATTTTTATTCCATCTTTTCGCCAAGGAGGATTTACTTTGGGCTTATCGGCCAAGTATGTATCTTGAATAAAGTCCTCTAGATATTTTATTGCACCTTTCTTATCGGTTGTTACCAAACCAACATTTGCCCTTCCACCTTCTTTAGGAATCATCCAAACATAACCATGTGGAGAATATTTCGGCCATAGGTAAAAGTCGAGATAGCCATCATTCGGCACATCGAGCATTTCGTATTGGAATCCTGCTATAACTTCAACTTCGGTCTTCATATCAAGTATTTTTGAAGCTGCACCTGCTACTCCAGAGGCATCTATTACAGCGCGACATTCAATTGGAAATTCATTTCCTCTTCCATCAATTTTCCAATTGGTAAATTGATTTTCGCTATTGAAAACTCTCTCCATTGAAGTTACCCTGTGAGAGAGTAGTAATTCTGCACCGATATCGCATGCTTCTTGAACTAACCATCTTTCAAAAAGATGCTTATCTAGAACATATCCTGTTTCAGAAAGAAGTTTCTTTGTTCCGTCTGGGAAAATAATCCGTATTCCTTTTACATCTAGGGCTTTGACATGATCTGGTAATTCTAAATCCAAATTGTCGACGGCCATTTGGCTAAGACACTCACCACAATGAACTGGCGTCCCTACTTCAGGGTCAGCCTCTACAATTATTGTTGAAAGCCCTGCTCTTCTCAGATGAAGAGCTGCTGAACCACCACCTGGACCAGCACCTATTACGAGAACATCGCAGTAACGCACTTCGTCTCCCATACCCTTCGGTTGTAAAGGGCAGCCCTTGAAACCAACGGTCTTTATTTGTTGCAAAAAATTGTAAAAGTTATCGAATATTTATGAAAACTAACAATGCGAGAAGTGAAAGGTGACACTCCCCGTAGGGGAGTTATGGCGTGGGTAACGATGGGGCGATGGCTTGACCATCTCAAGTCTCAAGGAGAGTTACTCCGCATAGACCGCCCTGTTGATGTTGAGTATGAAGCGGGCGCTATTGCAGAATTATTAGTAAAAAATAATGGCCCTGCAGTACTCTTTTCCCAGCCAAGATTAGCCGATGGTTCAATTTCTAAGATCCCGCTGGTGATGAATTTATTCGGAGGCGAGCAAAGAACAATGCAAGCACTTGGAGTTAGCCGAGAAGATGAAATCGGCCAGAGGATGGTTGCTATGATGAAACCAGACATTGGATTATTTCTCAAAAGGCCATGGAAAGCATTGCCGTTACTCAAAAATGCAATGGCAATGCCGCCAAAGAAAAAACGAACTGGTGCTTGTCAACGCGTCAAGTTACCACTCGATTTAACAAAATTACCAATTCCAAAAACATGGCCCTTAGATGGAGGAAACTTCGTCACTCTGCCCCTCGTAGTCACAAAAAATCCCAAAACTGGAGAACACAATATGGGTATGTATCGTGCTCAAGTATTTGGTCCAAAAGAAATAGGTTTACATTGGCAAATTCACAAGCATGGTGCAGACCATGCCGCTATGCTTGGAAAAGATGCTAAGATGCCGGTGGCGATTTGCATTGGGGGGCCGCCAGAACTAATCTTTTCAGCGATATCCCCGCTACCTGACAATTTATCCGAGTATCAATTCGCTGGAATTCTCGGACGTAAATCACTACCAATAACCAAGGCATTAACTCAAGATTTGATGGTTCCTGCTAATGCAGATATAGTCATAGAAGGATATTGCATTCCCAGTGAAACTCGTACAGAAGGACCGTTTGGCGACCATTTCGGATTCTATTCTTTAACCGGACAATACCCTGTCTTACACGTTACTGCGATCACTGCAAGAAAGGATGCGGTATTGCCTGCAACAATCGTTGGCCTTCCTCCGATGGAAGATGGGTATTTGGGCGAAGCGATTGGCCGCCAATTTTCTCCTGTGTTGAAGTTCCAACATCGAGATGTTAGTAGTGTTCATCTACCGATGGAGACCGGTTTCCACAACCTTGCCATCGTTGCCAGTAAGCAGAGATATCCGAGACAAGCGAGGAAGACTGCTCTTGGATTATTAGGTGCTGGACAGATGATGTTCCTAAAATCAATAGTTGCAATCGATGAGAATCAGGACCCAAGAGATTTGGAAGCATTGTTGGATTGTCTAAATGACAAAGTGGATCCTGCTACCGACATAATAGTTCTACCTGGACAAGTTGCTGATGCATTAGAAGCTGCTAGCAAGTATGAGAATGTGCATGATAAGTTGATTATCGATGCTACCACATTAGCAAGGGCTGATCCCAGAGGGTATAACGAGCCTTTGGAAGGTTCTTATTCCCAACATACACCTCAATGGAGGCAATTCGCAGGCACTGAAAAATCACTACAATATCCTGCACCCAAGCCCGAAGATATTCCTGCCTTCCTCGCGAATGTTTTGAAACTTGATTTGGTTAGCGATGCGAGAATGTTACGAGATTCGATGTTGATCGTTAGCACATCGATTGCGGGAAGACCGGATGTCAAAACAGGTTGTGACCCTTCACAACTGAATGATGAAGAAAACGCTCTTCTAGACTCACAAGAATTAGCCAGAAGAGAGCATATTATTCAATTGCGAAATTCAATTTGGCAATTGGACAACAAAAATGCACTTCGTTGGTTATTTATCACCGATGACGACCTAGATTTACATGTTGCTGGGGCAAAAAAGAGATTGCTTTGGCAACTTACCTGCAGATTTGATGTTGAAAGAGGATTAACCTTTGATGAAAACAAATCAAGATTGTGCTGGAATGCAACAACACCGATTCCAAGCAAAGCGCATGGAACACGTCGCTGGCCTGCGATTACACTACACGATGAAGAAACATTGCAGAAGGTTGCTTCACATCCGGAATTGTCAAACTATCATTGGCCGCAGCATCTGACTTTCCATGAATCAGTAAAATCAAATGGAGATGAGTAAATGGATCTTAAACAAGTAGCAAGTTTTGTCAAAATTGAACACACCCTATTCTCCCTCCCTTTCGTTCTCATCGGCTATTTCATCGCCCTGGCCCAGTTCAACATCCCTCCTGGGCTTGATTTGGTCTGGATTCTAATCGCAGCAATAGGTGCAAGAGGTCTTGCGATGGCATTGAATCGTATCATCGATAAAGACATTGATGCAGAAAACCCACGTACTGCAGAAAGACATCTAGCATCAGGTTCAATGACTATGAATACAGCTTGGACCCTGTGTGCAACTTTCCTCGTAATGTTGGTATTCTCTGCCTGGCAACTCAATCATGTAGCACTGATGATGTGTTGGTTACCTGTACTCGTCTTTGTCATCTATCCATACATGAAGAGATACACTTGGCTTTGTCATATTTGGTTAGGACTTTGCCTTGGATTGGCCCCTGCAGGAGCATGGGTTGCCGTTGCAGGTGACGTACATGGATGGGCAGCAATCACTGGTATGCACGATGGATTTACCGACTTGCTATGGTATCCAACTATCTTCTTCATTTCACTTGGTGTAATGTTTTGGATTGCTGCCTTTGACATTAATTATGCGAGAATGGATATTGAAAGTGATAAAGAAAATGGTATTCATTCATTCCCTTCACAATTCGGTGAAACTGCTACAACCAGGACATCTATTCAAATGACTCTGCTTTGGTTTGCTTGTTTTGCAATCTCCAATCCTATGGATGAGGCCTGGTTCTTATTAGCTGCAGGATCGATGGCTATTCTCAACATTATTGTAATATTGAGGCATCAAAAGTTAGCCGACTTCCAAACAACACTATTCAGAATATCAATGCTCACAGGATGGGTTCTTCTCGCAGCAGTTCTAGCGATGGATCCAACCCCAGGGATAATGTTGAACGATTGATTAATCCGAAATTAGGTTAGACCCTTACGAATACCCGCATTGTATAGGGTACCCATTGAAAGGACGGGTTTCGCAAGGGGGCCCCTTGTGTTCAAACTAACTTCATCATCTGTTTCCGCTAACCATCCAGACTTTATTTGTCAGAAAAATTAAGCCCAAAACAATTGAAAATATACCAACAATGGATGTAATGATACTAATCTCCTCATAGTCAGTCAACCCGAAGAACAGTCCCCCGAGCCAGAACCCCAACATTGCTACAACACCGAAAATTAGCAGAATCCAACCAACGATTTTTCGAACCTTTTCTGGGATCATACCTAGAATATTACCGGCTACTTCCCACTTCAGCCGACGCATCAGGAATTGAAGGAATGTATTGGCCATTGCTTACCCATAGGCCACTAATACATTACAATTGCTTTGTTTTGAATAATCGATTCGGACCATTCGCAAGGTTCTATCCGAATACCCATTGAAACGGATTTGGATTTTCAAAGGGCTTTCAGTGCGTCCTTCGATTGGCTACCGTCTCATTGAAAAAGATCCTATTGCCAATATACAGCCCATCGGCTGTCT
>JAPKFC010000070.1 GCA_028821785.1 Candidatus Poseidoniaceae archaeon
GATGTTATTTTGGTAACAGTTCCAACCCCGATTACCCATGACCTCAAACCCGATCTTTCCTATGTCGCTAGCGCAGGTCGAGATGTTTTCCAAGCGATTCCAAAAGGTTCTCGAACGATTGTAGTTCTCGAATCAACTGTCTATCCAGGGGTTACGGCACAAACATGGAATCCAATTATTGAGGAATTAGGTCTAGTCATTGGTGAAGATTTAGAAATCGCTTACTGTCCTGAACGATTCAATCCCGGCGATTCCGCTCACGGCGTTCGCCAAGTTGCCCGTGTCATTGGATGCGAAAATCCGGAAATAGGTGAAGAACTTGTTCAGCTATACTCTAAATTAACCAGTGAAGATGTTCGCTATGTTGGCAAAATGGAAGTTGCTGAGGCAGCTAAGGTTATCGAAAATGTTCAGCGCGACATTAATATTGCCTTGGTCAATGAATTGGCTCGAATTTTCCCTGCCTTAGACGTCGATGTTGAAGATGTATTATCAGCAGCAGCGACCAAATGGAATTTCCATCGCTACACGCCAGGTGTTGGAGTTGGAGGGCACTGTATTCCAGTTGACCCATATTACATGATACAAAGAGCGGCTGACGTTGGAGTTCCTGCTGAATTAATTACCGCAGCCCGCGCAGTAAATCGCAACATGCCAGTTCACGTTGCTGGAGTGATTCGTAAATTGATGAGCAAGCATGGGGTTGAGGCAAACGATGCCAGAGTTCTCCTTCTAGGTTGGTCGTATAAGGCAGAAGTAGGAGATCCAAGAGAAACTCCAGCAGCGCCACTGAGCGAGACATTATTGTCAAATGGAATCAAAGTTAGCGCTTGGGACCCACATTTAGAACCTGGACAATTTCCTCAAGGAATTGATGTAGTTGAAGACATTTCTTCAGCTCAAGGATATGATATTGCAATATTGGTTACAGCACATAAAGCATGCTTGGAAATTGACTTTACAAAACTTGTTTCTAATATGCGAACTCCTTTGTTATATGATGGAAGAAGAGTCCTAGATTTGGATGAACTTACTGGTGCTGGGTGGATATGTCATGCCGTCGGTCGCCCGAATGGACTGTGAAACAATGCTACACCACAAACTAAAATGCCTAAAGTCTGGCGATATTATTGATGATCAATACACCTTGCACTATACTGATGGTGCATTACTCACTGCACAATATTCTAGACAATTAGTCCTAAAAAATATTCCCGGCGTTTGGAATTATGCTGATTGGTTGCCAACTAGTACCACTTCCGAGAACGTTGCTGGAACTATAACTTACAAATCTGAAAAATTAAATCAAGCCCTTGGGATGTCAAACCTTTGGATTACATTCCATGGATATTGGCCTGAGAAAGGAGGCCTTTGCCCTACTGGTACTTTCAAAGACATGGAGGCAGTTCCAACTTTAGTTCGTATTGCCGACCATGGTTGTAAAGGAATAATTTGTGCCAGTGCTGGAAATACTGCTCGTGCATTTTCATATTACTGCGGATTATCTGATACTCCTCTCATCGTAATTGTTGGAGCATCTCACGCAGATAGATTATGGCTGCCGAAAAACCATCCACGTGATTCGGTAAAAGTAGTGGTGATAGAAGATGGCGATTATTGGGAGGCAACAAAAATTTCCAAACAGTTGGCAAAGAGCCTTGAAGGCTGGCAATTAGAAGGTGGTGCACACAATATCGCTCGAAGAGATGGCATCGGTACACTAATTGTTGATGCGGCATTTACTATCGGACAATTACCAAAACATTACTTCCAAGGAATCGGCGGTGGCCCTGGCCCAATCGGTGTTCATGAAATGGCAACTAGACTCATCGATAGTGGAATCTTTGAAGGTCCAGTTCCAAGGCAACACGTTTCTCAAAACACTCAACATTGCCCAATCCACAACGCGTGGCAAGACGGTCGCGCAAACCTGATAGATTCGGATTTCCCTGGCCAAGAAGTAGAAGTCTATTCTGATTTTTTACTCAATAAATCACCTTGCTATTCACCAGTTGGTGGAGTATATGATATTCTAAAGCAATCAAATGGGCAAACATATGTGGTTGAAAAAAGTGATGCTATCGCTGCAAAAAAGTTATTTGAAGAAATAGAAGGAATTGACATCATGACTCCAGCAGCCGTAGCTTTAGCGAGTCTTCAACAAGCACTGGAAGTTGGTGAAATCAACTCAGATGATTACACAGTTCTCAACATTAGTGGTGGAGGAACTGAGCGCATTGCTAAGGATTTGAAAATTACAACAATTGAACCATGGTTAACTGTAAGTAGCAAAGATGCGGTTGCAGAAATAATTGCCAAATTGCAATAATTGAATTAATTTCAAGCCTTGCGACCTGCATCAAACATTTCCTTTAGAGAACCATCTTCAAGCATTTCCAAAACGATGTCGGAGCCTCCGACCAATTCGCCTTGAACAAACACTTGTGGCATTGTAGGGAAATCAGACCAAGCACAAACCGATGGAATTGCTCTAGGGTCACTGAGAATATTTACTGCAGCGAATGGTTCACCAAAAGTTTGCAAAACCTGTGCAGCTCTACTTGAAAACCCACACTGTGGTTCATTAGGGTCACCTTTCATGAACAACACCAAAGCGTGTTCATCTACTATTGCTTGTAATTCTTCATCGGTCCATTGCATATTTTTCACTCCTTGTTTAATTTCTCTATTCGGCGAATGTGGATTCCTTGTCCACCGCCATGAGGGTCAAACGCTGTATCACCAGCAGTTTCTGCTTGTGCAGGGGTCATACACTTCAGATCAAGTGCATGTACTGGGTGAGGAATATGTTGCTTCATATGTGCCAAAACTTGTTTCTGGCGTTGTAGTGGGCGCATACCCTCAAATTCTGCAGAGATAATACGAACATGAAAATGGTCTCCTGAACCATGCAAATCGATGACTTCAACATCTGCATCTGGAACTGCTACAAGAACTTCTTGTGCTAACCAATCAACTGTAACCATTGTCTCGCCCATCATCGCCTCGCGCTAAATGGCTTTGAACCTGTGCTATGCAATACGATGCTTGAAAACTCACCAGCCGTTGCGATAACCATGTCACAACCGGGTGGATTCCGTCTACCTGATATGAAACGAGATTCAACTTGGCTTGCTGGTGCTGACCTATTTGCAGTGTTTTTGGCACTTGCCGGTCAAGTTATACTCACTCGTTCATTGCTATCAAGTGATTATGGTTTATTCATCATCCTGCTTGATTTATTTGCTACTACTTTCTTAATAATTGATTTAGGACTTCCAACATTATTGGCTAGAGACGGGGTAAAAGCACCCCATCTTGTATGGCCCGCTGTTTGGCGAGTATACGGAATGCAACTAAAAATTGCAATTCCATTTTTGATACTAACTCTTTTGCTAACACCTCAACTGATACCATCTTGGCAAAATGAAATTCCACTATTGGTTCTGACCTCTATTATCGTCATTGTTCACATCGCATCATATGCACCTAGAAGTGCACTAAGGGCAATAGGAGAGGCGCGTATCGAAGGTTTTACCAAAGTAATAGAACGCGCAATAACCACAATACTATACTGTATTCTTTTCATTAAAGGGTACGATAATGTCGAATATTTCGCTGCTGCATTTTTATCTGGGGCTTTTATTGCATGGGCATTCTCATTAATACAATTATCAAAAATATCTAGACCACTTTGGCTATCTAAAGAGATATGGAATTGGAATGATTTAGGAGAGTCATGGACAAGCCCCAAACAACTGTTTTTTTCAGCAATGCCATTCGCAATAACATTAGGAATATTGCCATATGTGATCAGAATTGAAAAGTTCATTTTAGCCGGGCACATGGGTATTGATGCCGCTGCATTATTCCATGTAGCACAATTAGCATGGCTGGCTGGATTAGTTGTGCCTCAAGCGATGCGTTCTGCATTATTACCCGTACTCGGTAATGTCCGTGATGACGAATCAGCATTCAAATCTGAAATGGAAAAATCGATGCATTTTTGTTTCAATCTTATGCCGATTGGATTTTATTGCGGTGCTATCATCGTATGGTTGCTTTTGCCGATTGCATTCCCGTTACAATACACCGATGGAAGTCTAGGTGCATCGGCTGTTGACATCTTTTTCATACTCTTATTTGGATGGTCAATGACGATATTAGCCACTCCTTTTTACACTGCACTAAAGGCTGGAAAAAAGCCTTGGAACTTCACCTTATTCATTTTACTAGTAGTGGTTTTCGGCAGCTTGGTTGGATGGGTTTTAATTTCATATTTCTCAGAAGTAGGCATAACTCAAGCGATTGCTTCAGCAGCCTTCGCTTCATCGTTAACTTCGTTATTCTTGCTAATAATTTCCATCCACTTGAGTCGCTCTTGGCCACTTATCAAGGAAAATATGAGCGCTTGGATTCTATTGATTTCATCGGTAGCAATCGCAAGTTATTCACTATGGAATACGGACTTTATCATCGGCGTTTCATTACCTGCAATTTACTTTATTGGTTCACTAATCTATTCAAAAGTGAATTCCAAGAGTCTTGACAATGCGTGATACTAAAGCGCTCAGGTAGTTCGATTTTCTCCTTTTTCCAGTCCGCTGCTATAGCATTTTCAACCGCATCGGCTAACTTCAACTCATCGTATTCTTGACTGATGAATTTACTAGGGAGCCATTCACTCAAATCACCGACATCAACAGCAACAACGGGAGTTCCACAGGCGATTGATTCACGTGCTACCAATGGTCCTGATTCTCTCTTGGAAGTTATCAGAGTAACCGATGCTACAAGCATCCGATCCCAGACGATACTACGGGGTTGTTGATTCAGTGTTGTAATCCCTACAACCCAACCTCTTCGTTCCAATTCTTCACCGGTTTTCAATGCCAAATAATGGTTTTTCTCTGGCCGTCTAGCATCACCAGGAAATAGTAAATCCAGCTTGTCTTTACGCCATCTCCCTCGCCAATTCTTGAAATCTTTGAGCCATTCATTTTCTACTGAAACATGGCATGGAATGACACTACAATTATCTTCGTTGAAATTATTGGAGATGGCGATATCTTTCAAACGATTAGACACTAATACGAGATGGTCAAGTTTTGTCAATATTTGTTGTAGCGATTTTTTAGTATTTTTATGTGAAAGAGCGACATCGAAATCATAGCCATGAACAACACCTACACAAGGAACATTCCATTTCTTTGCTAGGTGGGTTGCTAAGAATGCACTTGGCCATAATGTGTGAGAAATAATTACTTCTGGACGCCAATCGTTCAACCATTTTTCAATGTCTTTACTACGTCGCTTAATGCTTGAGATTGTAAATGCTGGATAGGGGCTTTCTGGAAAAGCCCAGTATCTAGGAGAGAATATTTCATCCCCCCCATGCTCAAAAGATGTTGGTGCCTTGGCAACTCCAGTTAATGTCGAACGTCCAGTTTCGTAATATCTCAACATACGCGGAAGTGGATTCAACACCCTTACTTCATGTCCTGATTTTTTTAATGCATCAACATGATCTGCAACAAAAGTCCCCCTCGCAACATTTGTTGGAATCGGGTAAAGAGTTGACGCAATTAAAATGCGCATTTCAAAAACTCCTTTCTCACTCTAAGGCTTTGTGAATAATAGCAAGATTGTCTATTAGGGCACGTGAATCATTGAATAATCCTGAACCTACAACACAATTGGTCACACCCCAATCTCTTAACATTGCAATATTGTGCGATTTCACACCACCATCAACTTGAATTTGAACTGGGCGACCTCCCGCAGAAACTTGTTCCTGTATTGCAGCATTTAACCTGCGGATTTTCTTCTCGACAGACGGGATAAAGGATTGACCGCCGAAGCCTGGATTAACACTCATTATCAAAATCAAATCGATCTCAGAAAGAACCTCAAGGGCTGCATCTATCGGTGTTGCAGGATTTAGTACAACACCTACACTTGCTCCTGCCTCTCTAATCGCGGTAACTAAGCGATGAAGGTGAGTTACAGCTTCAACATGAACTGAAATATGGTTACAACCCGCATCAATATATTGTTGGAATGATTGTTCGGCATTTGAAATCATTAGATGAGCATCAAACACAGGACCATCGCCAAGTGCCTTTCTCAATGCCTTAATTACAGGCGGGCCAAAGGTTAGATTTGGCACAAAGTTCCCATCCATGACATCCAAATGCAGCCAATCAAGGCCTGCATCTACTGCTTTTTGGCATGCGTTTGCCAAATCACTCAAGTCGGCCGTCAAAACGCTGGGTGCGATAATCAATATTCTCCCTCAAAGCGAGCCAAGCGTCGGCTTCTCATTAGGCTTGCCGCGAGAAAACAGCCGTATTTTTTTGAAAATCTGCTAAATATGTTGTGCAAAGACTCATAATACTCCCTCATTGAGATATTGATAGGTGAGCCAATGGGTGAGGTTAGAGCAGTAACAGATGGAACATATGATGAAACGATCAACGAGGGCGGTTGGGTACTTGTTGATTTTTGGGCAGCTTGGTGCGGTCCTTGTAAGGCAATAGCGCCAATTCTTGCGGAAGTTGCCAACGAAAGAGAAATAATTATCGCAAAGGTTGACACTGATACAAATACAATGACCGCTGGAAAACTTGGAGTTCGAGGAATCCCTGCATTATATCTCTACAATAATGGTAAATTGGTTTCTAACAAGGCTGGCGCATTACCAAAACCAAAATTATTACAATGGATCGACGAACACATGTCCGCCGATGATTTTTAATTATCAATTCAATTGTTTTTTGCGCTCATTCTGAGCAGTTCCGACATCTCTCAATAAGCGTTCGCGCATTGCTTCATGAAGCCACATCCCCTCTTCTAATTCCAACAACAATCCGTGAGAAATTAGATTCTCTGGCGGGATTCCTTCCCATCCAACAGCCTTTGCTAATTTGGCCCACGCAACGGGTTTTTTAGCAACAGCAAGGGTGAGTAATAATTCTCTTTCGCCATCGGGTAAGTGAGTAATAATCTCTTCATCCAAGAATCTTAACCAATCACTGTGAGTCGGATTTCCATACAGTTCTAGTAATTCTAAGGCGAGAGGATGCCCTCCTGTAGCAGCATGTACTTCATCCACCTCAAGCGATGATTTATTGTCTAGTTCATCCAACCAATCTCCAGTCTCCTCTAGACTCAATCCACTCAATGCCAGTTCTCTTACGACATCTCTTGTATGGACGTCTCTTCTATCATAGATATTGAGAGAAGTTCTGCTAATAAATAATAATTTCAATGGAGTGTTCTTAGAAATTTGAATCAAAGCTCCTAACAAATCTCTTGCTTCATCAATGATGTGATGAATGTCATCTATTACAATTAACCAATACGGGGGAGGTCCACCTTTTTCAGTATTGAAACGCTCTCTGATAGTATTAGCATCGGTTAGATATGTCAACAATCTTCTTCTCCATGTATCAACATCCATTTTTGCACCAGGAGTTAACGGCAATGTCTCTATCAGATTGTAAGGGTCGTGCGATTCATCAATTCCGAATCTATGGAGAAGGCTCGTCGCCAAACCAAGTGCCGTATCCCATGGTTGACATGGATACCAACAAACTGAGATATTTGGATCGGACTCCATTCTCTTCTGTAGCCAATGTGCAACCAAGGTCGACTTGCCAATCCCTGCAATCCCATGTACTACTGCGCAAGGTTTTCTTTGCGAGTGCCAACTATCTAATTCGGCGACCTCATCTTTTCTCCCATGTACAGGGCGAGTGACTGGAGGCTCGGTGTGATATGTTGCATGTGCGCCTACGAGAGGTGTAAGTCTACCCGGTTTTGGCATATCATCGGAGTCGCCTTGACTAATTTTGCCAAAACGGATATCTCCGAAGGTTAGAATCCCTTCGTGCTGAGCATGAAGCAAAACTTGTAGTATTGAAATATCTGCAGAAATCCTCTTTGGCGCTTGTTTTGCTTCCACTTCAAGTAAATCACCCTCAACATCTCTCACCAAGACTTTGGTTAAGCCCAATTCATCCTTTCTCTTTTTCGCGAAAACGCGACCTAAATTAGTTAATTGCCATGTTTTTTGTCGCCTATCATCGCCGCGGATACTACGGGTATGTTCGGTAACATACTCATTTTTCAGGAGGTCTCTCATCGAACGGCTAACATTTGGAGGGTGCTGCGCACATGCATCTGCGATTCCAGGGCGAGTCAAAGCATAGGACACAACGTATCTATCCGCTTGATGATCTTGTTGAAGAAGATGGAGCAATACGCGGTCTGCGACTGCAATATTGACCTTCGGCAAGCCACCGCTCATAGGTTGCGGTTGGGTAATTTGGCCATGAACCATTCGCTCATCTGACCGAACTCAGATGATTTTCGCGTGAGCAATCTAACCGCAAAGCCTTTTATGACACCGTGATACCAAACTAGAGGCCTGCCAGATGAGTAACCTGTATACGAGAAAAATAAGTACATTATTGGCACTAATATTAATTTCAATGATCTTTTTACCATTCGCTACAGCAGGTGATACTGACATGGATGGAATCGATGATTCGGTCGATGATTGCCCTGTAGCAGCAGGAAATAGCACAATCGATAGAGTTGGTTGCCCGGACAGAGATGGCGATGGAACAAGTGACAAGAATGATCCATGGTCAATACAAAATGGGGGCTACTTACAAGATTCACACCAATCTTCCAATTCAGATTATTACATCTCTAAATTCAGTCATGATGGAAACCACTACATGACTTCTGATGGTAATAACTTGCGAATTTGGGACACTGCTACAGAACAGAATATCAGAACGGTTTCGGTTTCTGGACTTTATGATATTTCTTGGTCTCCTGATGGCATGTATGTTGGGGCACTTGATGACCAAGACCAGATGAGTGTATATTACGCAAACAATATCACCGAATTCTTCACAGTCTCTGTTGATGTTGGGGGGGGCGATCAAGCGAAAGAACTTGAATTTAGTCCCGATGGCACAATGATTGCTGTTGTCATAGGGCGATCAGG
>JAPKFC010000092.1 GCA_028821785.1 Candidatus Poseidoniaceae archaeon
CAACATATGATTCTGTAGGTGAGGTACAAGGTGCAGATGTAGATATTGCAGTAATACGTATTTCACCACAATTGGGAGAAGAGGCTGTACGATCACTTGAACCTGCAGGTGAAATGGAATACACAATTACCAGTCCAAATACTTTGGAAGGCCGTTATACAGGTGAGGACCTTGATGGCGATTTGACAGTGAGAATAATGAGGTTTGGTGACTATCACGATGATGATTATAAGCGCTCATCTCCTCAATCATACGAATTTGAGGAAATTGAGTTATCAGGAATGGGTTCGTTCTGGGATGCTAGCAATTATCTTCCATCTCAGAGAGGAGTAGTAGATGTTGTAACATCTGGAACAACTGTTGATGGTCTTGAATTTGAAATTATGCAACAATTGCCGCTACCCGATAGCCTCGGTTGTGCACGTACTCAAGGTAGTTTTGACGGAAAACATGTCAACATGGGCTATGAATACAGAACTTTCGAAGGTGATGAGGGAGTTAGATTTGACAAACCTGCTTTACAAAGTGTTGAATTCGATTGGGGAGATGGTGATTCGAAAGATGCATGGGTTGACTCTGCAAATGAAGATCCTAGTAGTTGGGAAGGACATGATTATGCAGTAGATGGAGAATATACTATTCAAACCACATATGTCGATGAAAATGGTAACGAGGTAGTTGAAGAATTCCAATACAGTACATATGAAGGATTCTGGAATGAAAGAGATGAGTATTACGATCACTGGATTGGTACTGGTGAGTGCTGGATGGAAGGAGATGATTCTGCAATACCAACTCCTGAAATTATTGACAATTTCATTACTGGTGGACCAGTTGAAGTTGTCAAAGAGGAAATCCTAGTATCTGATAGTGATGGCAAAGTGAGTTTGACAATAACTCCACAATTACCAGGAGTTTATGCTTCAATTGTTCAATCAAAAATAACTCTTCCTAACGGTGAAGTAATGATAGGACTAGGAGTTAATTTTGTTGCTGTTACTGAAGCTTCGGTATCGATTGGAGGTCTTACTGAGATTGCTACATTTGCTGGATTACCAGTCTATTCGGTTGAACCAGATTCATCTGGATTAACTACTCTTACAGTTAACCCTACGGGAGTTTCACAAAGCGAGTTTACAGCATCACTTGGAATTGCACCAATGGCCATGGATGTTCCATTCCCTGATATTGATTGGAGCGACATCAGTGAAATGCAAGGATATGATTTAGAATTCCAATCTGGTGACACTAGCAGAAGTCAAGAGGTGAGATTCAAAGCTCCAATTTCTTTGGTTGGAGTCTTAATAATGCCTAATGAAGAATCTATGTGGCCAACGGCGGTAACTATGGGAATTGTCTTGAATAATCCTGCACAATTAGATTTGATAGGAACTCTTGGCCCTGGACAGACAACAAATATCGCATTAGATGATGCTGATGGTGAAGCATCGCGGATTTTAGCAATTGCAGCACCTAGCGTTGGATTTGATCTTACTTCACTTGATTTTGCTTCTCTTACTTCTTTGATTTATGAACAGGGAATAAGGCCAGAAGTAGGTTGGATTGCTGAAGAAACAAAATCAACTCAAATTTGTGAAAGAATTGATATTTGGCATGAAGAAAGAAATGACGAAGGCGATTACAGCAATGTGAGAATTGGAATTTACCAAGAACACCACAATAATGAGTATTATCCATCTCAAACAACTCCTTACCCATCTAATGCAGTCCTTGAACGCGGAGATGGAACTGAAATTGATACTGTACACGATTGGCAGACTTCTCAATGGGATGAGCGGTA
>JAPKFC010000013.1 GCA_028821785.1 Candidatus Poseidoniaceae archaeon
TGAAGATCCCATGTAAGTCCTCCATTTAGAGAACGGGAACATTGAGGTCCTGCAGCAGAACTGCCGGTATTAATACAGAAAACAAATATTGTATCATACATCGCATTACCGTCAACATCTGGCATTGAAGCAATAGATTGGTGATCTTGTGGAGTATAGTATCCCTCTGCAGTGAATGGAATAGACCACGATTGTCCGTCATCATCCGAATATTCAACGAACATAGCGGTCAGAGCATGCATATCGAATTTTACAATTCGGTCAGTCCATTTATCGACATAGATGTAAGGGTCATTGGATGAAGGGACCATCCCGATATCAGGGAATACTGGATTAAATGGACCCATATTTGTCCATGATTGACCTTGGTCCATCGATGTATAGATCATGCTTCCTCTACCGGCTCCACCAAAAGATGCGAAATGGATTCCACCGGTTGATGTAACTCCAATTGTAGGTTCAAAAGTAGTATCGCCTATTCCGTAATAAGTTCCACTAACAGGGTATGGAGTTGAGTTTCCAGTTAGGTTGTCATATCCGATTGTATCATTACTAGCATTTACTGCACCAGGGTAATGATACCATGATGTAGATGTGAATAATCCATCCAAAGGAGTAGTAACTTCCACTACTTGTTCAACTTCATCATTTCCAAAACATCCAGATAATGTAGCACTCATCATAAGGAGAGCAAACAAAATTGCTGGTGATTGACGTAGTCCCATAATGTTGCGGGGAGGACAATTGCACATGATACTAACGGATAGATGGAATAAATTCGCTTGCCGTGGCGATTGCTATCGCCTATATGATGTAGGGGAGAGTTCAAAGAGGGGAGACGATTTGTCTAAAACACGGACTTAACCACTGTTATTGAAAATGCGAAGATTGCATAACATTCAAACACCATTGGCATTAATTGTAAAATCGGAGGGATTTGATGTTCTTGATAATCGGCTCGGGAAACCTCGCAATACGGTTGGCTACTTGGTGCCAGAGTAGCAGAAGTTGCATCATCGTTGGTTTGAGTGAAAAGTTGCCAGTTCAGCAACAAGATGAACTTGAAAATGTTGAAGTTATGGCATTGCCGCATGCTGTTTCACTGAATTCACTACCACTTGGTGATAGGAATCCAACAGCAGTACTATTACTCGACCCAAGTGCTTTGGATGATTCAGATCCTATTCAAGCACTGAATACAATGTGGCCAAATGTTCCAATCTTGACCACATTACCGCTTCAAGGGGATGGAATTGATTTAGTTAGTATCGATGATGTTTCATTTGCAGCAATCCAAGATAGAATTCGAGCATGGGACCGAAACGATGGTTCAACTGTAGTGCAGCATTATCTTTCAAGCGTTCCTAGTGGCTCTAAGGTTGCAATCTTTTGCCACGATAACCCTGACCCCGATGCGCTTGCTGCTGGGCTTGCAATCCATGAATTTGTCAATACTATGGATCTTGATGCTAAATTATACCACGGTGGATTGATTGAACACCAACAAAACAGGGCGATGGTTCACCTGCTTGACATTCCAGTACGCCGCTTAATTCTAGATTGGGAGGTGGCGGATGTTCTTAGGGAGAGTGATGTAATTATCACTGTTGATTTCCATAGACCTGGTGCGAATAACATCCTACCAGAGGATTGTGTGCCTCATATCATTATTGATCACCATAGTGTTGAAACTAGTGTCGCTGCCGACATCACAATGGTTCGTCCTGAGTTTTCTGCAACATCCTCAATGGTTGCTAGTTTGTTGATGAGTATCAATTTCCCA
This sequence comes from Candidatus Poseidoniaceae archaeon, assembly GCA_028821785.1. Lineage (GTDB taxonomy): Archaea > Thermoplasmatota > Poseidoniia > Poseidoniales > Poseidoniaceae > MGIIa-L1. The sequence goes on from JAPKFC010000013.1 coordinate 1,784, forward strand.
ATGAATGCTAGAGTTGCAACCGCATTAGCATTTGGAATAAGAACCGACACTTTGGGTTTCACAAGAGACTTCAATGCGGTTGATATTAGAGCCTTATCATGGTTGAATGCATGGGTGGATTCAGACTTACTTCGTTCTATAGAAGCACCACCTCGCTCGCAACAAACTCTTGAATCATTCAGTGAAGGGCTCAATAATAGGGTTCTAGTTGGTAAGACGCTATTAGCACCGATTAGTCAAATGCCAAATCGCGATGCATTAGCTCAAATAGCCGATTTCTTACTTCCGACTGCAGATGTTGACAATGTCATCGTCTTCGGTCCAAGACGCGGCAGAATCATTCTTTCAGCAAGAACTAGCAATCCTGACATTCACATCGGTCGTTTATTGGCGGAAAGATGGCCTGATGGACTGGCAGGAGGGCACAAAGCCCTAGCAGGTGGGCAAATTCCATTCGAAGTGCTATTGGATGAAGTAGTAGATGATGTAGATCAAGCAAGCGATGATGCATTGAAAGCTATGGCAATAGAACTTGAAAAAGTATTCAATTGAATCGGAGGGATTGAATGACTACCTCGCCATTTATTGATATTAATCCTAACTTACGCATTCTAGGAACTGCTCACGTTGCTACAGCAAGTGTGGAAGCAGTAAGGCATCATATTGCAGAATATCAGCCTGATATAGTCGCTGTGGAATTATGTAAATCAAGACATGATGCTTTGACCAGTGACCGTAGATTAGACAAAGAAGGGTTGCTCAAAGTCGTCAAAGAAGGTAAGGCTCCTCTAGTCCTAATCCAGTCATTATTGGCTGCAGAGCAGAGAAAACTTGGTTTGGACGAAGGCCAGCAACCTGGTGCGGAATTAATCACTGCAGTCGAAGAAGCAAAAGCAGCCGGCTTAGAAGTTGCATTAGTTGACAGAGATATCCAAGTGACATTGCGAAGAGCATGGAAGAATATGCGATTCATAGAAAAGTTTAGAGTTCTAAAATCATTATTGGCTCAAGAAGATGCAGAAGAAGAAGTACTTGATGTCAACACACTTCTTGACGATAGTGATTTGTTATCTTCATTGATGGAGGAGTTAAGAGGATTTTCTCCAGGTGCTGGTAAAGTCTTAATCGATGAAAGAGATGAATATTTAGCAACAAAACTTTCTGCTCTAAATTCAGACAAGAAGGTTTTGGCAGTAGTCGGTGCAGGTCATCTAGCGGGTATTAAGGAGTACTTAGTTGAGGATAAATGTGATATTAAGCGTGTAGAAGAATTACAAAGTCTTCCACGAAAAACAGTCGCTATGAAAGTAATGCCTTGGGCGATACCAATGCTGGTAATGGGATTGATGGCCTATTATTTGTCCACAGGTAGCGATATTGACTTGGTTCAATTTTTCACAGTTTGGACTGCAGCGAACGCTATTTTTGCCGCTATTGGATGCATTATTGCAAGAGGTCATCCATTGGCGATACTAACAGCAGCACTCGCCTCTCCAATCACCTCATTGAATCCGACACTAGCAGCGGGTTGGTTTGCAGGATATGTACAATTGAAAATTGCAGAACCTAGTGCAGAAGATTTAGCAGATTTCCTGAAATTAGAACGGCTTGGAATGTTTTGGTCAAATAAAGCTGGTAGAGTTTTGATGGTCACAGCAATGACCAATCTTGGTAGTATGGCCGGTGCATGGGTGGCTGCAGCAGGATTGCTCGGTGGATTCGGATTATAACTCACAAATTATTGAGAACTTTGAGTAAGTCAATGTGCTCCTCAACATCATGAACACGTAGAATATCTATGCCCTCATTATGGGCAAAGGCGGCAACTGCAAGAGTTCCAGACAATCGATCATCTGTATTTGTTTTACCAGTTAATTGAGATATTATTGATTTTCTTGAAACTCCCCATAGAATGGAATAATTGTTATTTGCGCGAAACATTTCATGGTTTTGAAGTAATTCCACATTATGTTGTAGAGTTTTTCCAAAGCCTATACCTGGGTCCAAACAGATCAATTGTTCAGGATGTCCAGCCATAACCAATGCATTTGCAATTTCTTTCAAGTTTTCTGAAACTTCTTGGCTACAGTTTTCGTAGGTTGGGTTTGCTTGCATGTTATTTGGTTCACCTTGCATATGCATAATGCAAACAGCACAACCGCTGTCAAGTACAACTTCAACCATTTCAGAGTCGCGTAGCCCAGATACATCATTTATCATATCGGCTCCTACTGCAATCGCTTGCCTTGCGACTTCGGCTTTTCTTGTATCAATCGAAATCAATCCGTCTTGATTTGCTTGCCTTAGTCCATTGATGACAGGAATTACTCTGTCAAGTTCTTCTTGTAGTGAAACAGTTTCAGCATTTGGCCTTGTTGATTCACCACCGACGTCAACCCAAGTTGCACCCTGATTCCACATCTTCAATCCATTTTCAATCGCGCAATCTAGACTGTCTTGTCTTGAGGCTGGATGGAATGAATCGGGAGTGATATTGAGAATCCCCATTATTATGCAGGAATCTTCATCATTCCTGCGTAAAGCCGCAGAAACGACCTCTCGGCGGGAATCATTGGGTCTAGAGTCACGCCTCATCGTCAAGGCCAGCGCGGCAGGTTTCATAAGATGTGACAGTGAAGCACTCCGTATGTCCGAAGAGGCCGAAGTATTGGAATTTGAGGATGAAGCACCTATAATTCCCTCTCTTGAGGTAGATGACCCCAGTGAATCCAATCTAGAATTAGCCAACCGTCTGATTGAAAGATTGAGTCCAGAAAACCGAGGTGCATTAAGAGAAATGATCTCTAAGAAAGGGTCATTTGGAGGAGGATTAGTAACTCTAATGGTAGTATTTTGGTGGTTAGCAGTAGATTCTGTTGTAAGCGATAATTTAGATGTTGGACTTTCCAAGTTCTTTGGTTTTAATTTCTCAGAAGTTGCACTTATCGTTATTGGATTAGCCCTAATCTCTTCTATTCTCAAAGACTTTAGCAGAGAACTTGGGTTATTAGCACCTTCATTCATTTCCGGTGGCATGGTCATTTTCAGCGCACTCTATGTCGTTGAACCACTAATTAACGGATTATGGCCAAATGATTTTGACTTGAATGAAGGATTATTTAGAACATTTAGATTAACTATTCTGTGGGTTGGTGTTACAATTGGAGCAAAATTATTAGTCGATTCAGCATTACTAATGTGGCTCAAACAATTCTGTGATGCCAAGGGAATTGATATTCAATCAAACAATCCAGAACCACCACAAGAGATAACTGAAGATACTGATGTATTAGAGGAATTCTTGTGACGGCATCCTCTTGAAGGACTGATTGTTGGCTTGCGGCATGGCAGGTGAGAGACTTGATATTTTGCGCCTAGGTTATCGCAGAGGGCGTGACCCACGCATCACCACCCATCTTGCACTTGTTGGAAGAGCGCTTGGCGCTGATAGATTTCTACTAGCTGGTGATGATGATGAAAAGATGTTTGATAATGTTAAATCAGTCAATGCCCGTTTCGGTGGCGATATGCAGTGCGAGCATATCAAGAGTCCAATGAGTTGGCTTCGAAGATTTGTATCGGAAGATGCAGGCGATGGCGAGGCTGGAGTTGCGATCCACCTCACCATGTATGGTGAACCATTTAGAGAAGCGATTCCTCGAATTAGGAGAGATAGACCTGTAGCAATAATTGTTGGTGGTGCGAAAGTACCCGGGGATGTCTACAAATTATCGCAATATAATGTCGCGGTTGGAAATCAACCACATTCGGAAGTAGCCGCTTTAGCCCTCTTTCTTGATGCGTGGTATGGAGAGGCTGCAAGCGAAAGAAATTTTGATGGTGCCCGCTTGATAATTGAACCATCGCCAGATGGTAAGAAAGTTATAGATTTAGAGCACCAAGAAGAAGAGTAAGTATATTCTTACTCAGTGTGCTTATTGGTATTCTTGCTTTGTAATGATTCAATGCGTTTTGTTTGATAATCTATGCTTTTCATACCTAATGACTATGAGTCGCCGGTAACGACCAAAGTTGATGTCGGGAGACGGTTCGCAGTACGGCAGTTTCTCCCCCGGCTCTAGATGCCGCGGAGTTGGCACCACTCCCACCTTTTTTGATGCCGCAGATGGACTGGTTTCCGGCGAGGAATTACCACCTTCTGCAAGCGGTGAAGGAATTCTATTAACTGCGGATGGTGGCCGTTATGAGGGTTCTCTTTTCGGTGCAGAAAAACATGGTGAAGGCGAATTGGTATTTACAACTGGAATGATGGGATACCAAGAATCATTGACAGACCCATCATTCGCCGGACAAGTACTAACCTTCACTTATCCATTGATTGGAAATTACGGCATTCATCAAGGAAAGTCTGAGTCATCTAGTGTCTGGCCACGTGGAATTGTGGTCCGTCATGCAATGACCCAACCCGATCATCGCGATTCAATTGCAACTATTGGAGAATTGATGAGGTTGCATGAAGTTCCTGGAATTGAGGGCATTGATACGAGATCTATCACTCGCAGAGTTAGGGAACTTGGTACTGTGTTGTGTGTATTTGGGCCTAAAGATGCAGAACAGCAACTCAATGCAAGATTGCAACAATTGACTTCACCAGATTTGGAAGACCTCGTCGATGAAGTATCAATTAACTCACCTGTTATTCTCAATGAGGGTGCAGTTGATGCGTTAAACCGCCCATTGCCTCGTCTTGGAGCCTTAGATTGTGGAATCAAATATAATATTTTGAGAAACCTTTGCCGCCACTTTGAAGTTGTTTGGTGTCCACCTAATACTGATTTTGCTACTTTGAAAAACAATTATCAAATCGATGCATTATTCTGTTCAAATGGACCAGGTGACCCTGCTCATGGTGGAATGGCAAATCACGCTAAGAATACACTGGCCGCTGCTGTAAAGGACCATATGCCGGTCATGGGGATTTGTTTAGGCCATCAACTAATGGGACTTGCTTCTGGTTTGCAGACCTACAAAATGCGATATGGGCACCGTGGTGCAAATCAACCAGTGGTTGACTTAGCAGATGGCACTGTTTTAATCACCAGCCAAAATCATGGTTTTGCAGTTGCTGACCCCGAGTCTGGGATGTTAGCAGCTCATCCAAGTGGAGCCTGTTCAGAGTTGGTTGAAAGCCAGCATGGAGCAGAGGTCAAAGTTCGCTATGTCAATGCTAATGACAGAACAGTTGAGGGATTGGATATCGTAGGCCACCCATCATTTACAGTTCAATTTCATCCCGAAGCATGCCCCGGTCCTAATGATGCTGCACCATTATTCCAACGCTTTAGAGAAATAGTTGATTCTCATTTGGGAGGTGGATTGTAATGCCAAGGCGAGATGACATAGAAACGATTCTCGTTCTCGGTAGCGGTCCGATAAAAATTGGTCAGGCTGCAGAGTTTGACTTCTCGGGAAGTCAAGCAGTAAAGGCATTGCGAGAGGATGGCTATCGAGTCATTTTGGTGAATTCTAATCCAGCAACAATTCAAAATGATCCGGAGATGGCAGATGTAGTGTATATTGAACCGCTGCTGCCAGAAACAATAAAGAGAATTATGGAAATTGAGAAACCGTGTGCATTATTGGCAGGGATGGGTGGACAAACCGCTCTAAATATTGCTAGTGAACTAGCACATAATGGTACTTTAGAAGAATTGGGTATTGAGTTGATTGGTTCTGATTTAGATGCAATTGATAAGGCGGAAGATAGACAATTATTCAACGATGTATGCGAGTCTATAGGTTTGCCATTGAGTGAGGCTATCGCCTGTACTACCATGGATGAGGTTATTGCAGCAGCAGAACAATTAGCATCTTGGCCTATTTTGATACGACCTGCATTTACCCTGGGTGGACTTGGTGGTGGAACTGCTTGGGATATGGGGCAATTAGTTGAAATTGCTACGTTAGGACTTAGAAATTCAAGAATAAGCCAAGTTCTTATCGAGGAATCAATTCTCGGGTGGCAAGAATTGGAATATGAGGTCATGAGAGATGATGCGGACAATGCAATCATCGTTTGCACAATGGAAAACATTGACCCGATGGGAGTTCATACGGGAGAATCAACTGTCGTTGCACCACTTCAATCATTCAGCGATGCAGACCACCAAATATTACGAGATCAAGCACTTAGATTAATTCGGGCATTGAATATCAAGGGTGGTTGTAATGTTCAATTTGCTTTCAACCAATCAACTGGTGAAATTAGAGTAATTGAAGTCAATCCTCGTGTTTCACGTTCTTCAGCACTTGCCAGTAAAGCCACTGGATATCCAATTGCTCGCATGGGTGCGAAGATTGCAGTAGGCTATACTCTTGATGAATTACCAAATCCAATTACTGGAGAGGGAACGACTGCTGCCTTTGAACCAACTCTAGATTATTGCGTTGTCAAAATACCGCGTTGGCCATTTGACAAATTCCGAACTGCGGATAGAACTCTAGGTACAAGCATGAAATCTACTGGCGAAGTAATGGCAATAGGGCGTAACTTTGAGGAGGCTTTCCTCAAGGCTTGGGCCAGCCTTGAGCAAGGTTATGCGTATCCAAGGCCTCTGACAAGAGCGGATGAATCAGAGGGTGAAGGCATGGCTACAAGGGCTTTGGAGACACTTCCTGATAGCCTTCTTGTAGAATGGTGCAGAGTTGCAACAGATCGTAGAATGGGTGCTTTAATTGAAGCCTTTAGGCGTGGCTGGAGCGTAGAGAAAGTTCATGAGATTACTAGGATTACTAGATGGTTCCTTTATCGTTTCGAGAATATTGCTCAAATGGAAGCAGAAATATCCGCAACAGAATCATTACCAAGTCAATTAGAATATAATCAAATCAGGCACTGGAAGAGTCACGGATTCAGTGATGCACACATCGCTGATGCACTGGCCAAATTCCCTGCATTAGGTCCAAAATCATTGCAAAGTGGCCACAATGAGCAGGCGGTAATGCTGCGCCGTCACGAACTAGAACTACATCCAAAATACAGGATGGTAGATTCTTGCGCAGCCGAATTTGCTGCCAAGACTCCTTATTATTATTCAACATATGAAATTAATGACGATTTGGGAATAGATAAATTGCCAGATTTGGAAAATAGAACAAAGCAGCGATTGGTTGCAATAGGTTCAGGGCCGATTAGAATTGGACAAGGTATTGAATTTGATTATGGTTGCGTACACGCAGTTAAGGCGATACGCGAAGCAGGTCACGATGCAATATTGATAAATAATAATCCTGAAACAGTATCTACTGATTTTGATACCTCTGACCGATTATACTTTGAGCCTTTAACATTAGAATATGTATCTGAAATCTTGTTACGTGAGAATGCACATGGAATCTTGTTGCAGTTTGGAGGACAAACTGCAATTAATTTGGCAGAACCATTGCAACAAAGAATGCCACATCTGGAAACACTAGGGCTAGAATTGAGTATAATGGGCACTTCGTGTGATGCTATTGATGAAGCAAGTGATAGAGATCGATTTGAGAAGTTTGCCAAGCGTAATGGAATACGCATGCCACGTGGTCAAACCGGAACTACAGCTGATGATGTACGCGAGGCGATTAAGAACATTGGTTTCCCAGTATTGATTCGACCATCTTATGTTCTTGGTGGGAGAGGAATGGAGATACTTTCAAACGATAAGCAAGTTAATGCTTACTTAGAAGAGGCTTACTTGGCTCCAGACAAACCATTGCTAATCGATGAGTATCTTGGACATGCTACTGAACTTGATGTTGATGCTGCTGCTGATGGTGAACAAGTATTGGTGGGCGCGATAATGGAGCACCTGGAACAAGCTGGAATACATTCAGGAGATTCAACTTGTTTCATCCCAACACAGAACATTTCACCAGAGATGCTGAAAAGAGTCGATGAGCAAACAAGAATTATCGGTTTGAAACTAAAGATAAAAGGTTGCTATAATATTCAATTTGCAATTCAAGGCGATAACTTATACTGTTTAGAAGTGAATCCACGTTCATCTAGAACTGTTCCATTCGTTGCTAAATCAACTGGTTTACCAATGGCAAGAATCGCTGCAAGAATCACAATCGGTATTCCGTTATCACAACAGGAAATACCTCGTCGCACAACAGGTCATGTTTGTGTTAAGGCACCAGTTTTCCCGTTCATTAAGTTAAGGGGGTTAGACCCAGCACCTGGTCCTGAGATGAAATCAACCGGAGAGGTATTTGGTTCGGATACCAGGGCTGACCTGGCATATCTCAAGGCCCGCTTGGCAACTGAAATTCCAGTTGCTACAGAGGGTGGTGCTTATCTTACAGTAAGGGATGAAGACAAGATAGACCTGATTCCTATTGCTCAGTCATTGGTAGATCTTAACTTCACAATTTTTGCTACACCGGGTACTGCAGATGTATTGCGTAAAGCCAATATTCCTGTGACCACATCTTATCGAATTGCAGAAAGAACACATCCAGATTCTTTAGATTTAATGAGAAAAGGAGATGTTAATTTCATTGTAAATGTGCCTACTATATCCGGTGGTGCAGTTCGTGATGGAAATATGATGCGACGCTTAGCAGTTGAATTGAATATACCATTTGTTACAACAATGCGTGGTGCGGTAATGGAAGTTGCAGCAATGAAGGCAAGGTTGGAGAATATACTTGAACCAAGGCACCTAGAAGTGCACTATTGATTTATTCAACAAGCATCGTATGCTTCGATAATATATTTTGTTAGAGGACTTGTCCAAGCGAGTTCACTAATTCCCGCTTCTCCCTCAATAGCATAGATTCTGACAACATCACGAACACGAACATTGCCTTCGCTTGAACGAGCAACAATTGTTGCAGGTTTGACAGTCTTTCCAGTTCCATGTGGGTCGTATATGGTATCAAGAGCATCAGAAAGGAACCAATCTGCCTTACCTGCAGCCTTACCTTCGTATGTTTTCTTAGGAGTCTTTGCACCAAACATACCGCCACCGGTCTTCTTCTTGGTACCACCTGATGTTGGTTTCTTTGCAGTAGAGGTGCCAGATGATTTACCTGTACTTGCACTCTTAGTTGCTGATTTTGAAGAACTTGCAGCACCTCTGCCCGAAAATTCTTGTTCCATCTCAGAGCGAATTTCCTCTTCCAATTCTTTACGAATCTCTTTTTCTAATTTACCTCGCAACTTTTCTTCAATCGCAGCAGGATTATTCTTTCCGGATAGAGCAATTGCATCATCTCTCTCATCGGTTAGTATTTGCAATGTTCCAAGATAGTGAGATGCTACTTGAATAAGAGCAGTTTCCATAGAAGCCTCAAGTTGCATTGACACAACATCATTGGAAGATTCTCTCCACTTTCTCCACTGCAACATAGTATTTGTATGGATGTCGGAACCACATTTAGGACAGAAACTTCGCTTTGGTGGTTTTAGGACTGGTATTGCTCGCATTGCATCTGGGTCAATCCCTTCATGCTCGCCACTTGCAACATCGTGAATATGTGTGGAAGCTTCCATTCCATTATCCATTGCTTCTCTAAACATGCCCTCTTTCAAATCTAGTCTTCCAGATTGGATTAAATCCCAGCCATTGGTATCTCTTATAACTGCCATAACCGCTGCATTAGAAGCAGGTGATTTACCCCACTCGTAGTTTGAAAATGACTTTGAGGAACTATCTTCATCCTCGTCAGCGAGTGCAAGATCAATTTCATCACCTTCTGCTGGCGCAGCGATTCCCATAAGAATCGGATTTGCACCTTCCTCTACTTTGGCAATCATATCGAATTTTTCAGCCATTGAAAGGTCATCGCGAATACGAATTACATCTTTCAGTTGATTTAAATCATGACCAGTTGCAGTGATTGGACCTTGACCGTCCATATCATGGCCGCAGGATAAACAGAATTTTGCTGCCGCCTCAACGCCTGCTTCACAGGTTGGACAATAGACACCGGCCATAAAGTGCGAAGATACTTCACCACATTTGAAGGGTATGCCTAATTTTATCAAAAGTGAGTAGATTACCGCCTACTTATGAAAAGCCGTCAATAATATACAACTCGCATAGGGAGTTGGCATATGATCTCTAAACAATTAATCTAATTGGCAACAAGAATCTAATTGCTTTAGGATTGCATTCTTATCCATTTCAGCCAGAATCGGAGCCAAACGAGGTCCTCTTTCAAGTCCCATTAATGCCGCATAGGCAGCACGATATGCACTTCTTGGGCTCATATCGTTGTCCTTGGCAGATTGAGGGATTGCACTAGCTATTGATTCAGCATCCCACTGACAATTCCGTAGCGCAGCAGTCAATTCCTTCAAAGCAGATTTTTCATCACTATCCAATAGAGATAATGCCTTTTCATCGGGAGAAGACAATATTTGGATCCTCATTTCCTCTGGAAAGTGTTCACTCTCTATCCAATACCTCATACGGGCGAGTCTATCTTCTAATTGCTTAGTAGGCTCGGTAATCGCTGAAGATGAGATTAGGCTCTGCCAGATTGCATCGTCGCTTGATTTAGTTTGGGCCAATAATGCCAGATGTCTAAATGATACAGAAGTAGCCTTTGCTATTGTACCAGGTTCAACCATGGACAAGCGAAGTGCTGCTTTTGCATCCTCTACTTGAACAAGTTGTCTGCGGCTAATATTTTCATCATTTATTTCACTATCAAAATCTCTAGTACAAAGTCTTTCAAATTCATCTGCTAAAGTGACTAGACCCATTCCAGTATCAAAATCTATAGCCTTATTAGGTTTTGAATTAGCAATCAGTAGTCTCAGTATTTGAGGGGGTACTAAGCGCAATGCTTCAATAGGTCCAATGGTGTTTCCAGTCGATGAGGACATTGCGCCCTTTCCACGTAAACTAATCCATTCATAGGTCAGAGGTTGCGGTGGTTGATGTCCTAGAAGTGTGGAGATTTCTCTACCGGTTGCATACGAACCGCCCGCTGCGCCATGGTCCTTGCCAAAGGCTTCGCAAGTGACTCCAATCCAACTCCATTTTGCTGGCCAATCAATTCTCCAAGGTAACTTTCCTTCCCCCTTTGTAATATCTGAAGAACCTTCAACTCCATGTGAATCGATCCAATGAACTAGTGGATATTCGTATCCAGTGACCTTTACGCCATCTAAAGATTGCTTGCTATCAAGCGGACTCCATGGAAACCAATCACTTGCTAATTCTCTACTTGATACCCTCTCGATAATTTCTCTTATCTGTTCGGCTGAATCACAAGCCATTTTGGTCATTTCTGCGAATTTACCATCTCGATAAGAACTCAAATTGTCTATGATTCGTGGTCTTACTCCTATTTCTGCCAATGCCTCCATGAAAGGGGTCAAGAAATGGTCAGCATAGGTCCACCCATCATCATTGAATCGCTGCCAATCGGGATTATTATCCCCTTCTCTTGGTGCCGGTATTGCACCAATTTGGTGGCCAATGAATTGTTCAAATTCTGGCCCTAGGAAACTGTAGACTTTACGCAACGGGTCTGCAGAATCTACAATGAATATGAAATCGACATCAAGACCAGCATCTCTCGCAGCTCTTGCTAACATATCTCCAGTTAGTATTTCTCTTAAGTGCCCGATGTGAAATTCACCACTTGGGGTAATACCAGTTGAGATGACATGAGTATTACCTCTATGCGACAAAGATTTTGCCGCTACATCTGCCCAGTGCACTATGATTCACCTCAGACTGCAACAGCTCTAATGATTCCACGTAGTGGGACACCGTCAATCTCGTTGCGGGTGGTTTTGTTTACCAATACCACTACGAGTCCGACTTCTCCACCGGAATCGCGGATTGCCTTAATGGTACGTGACATGGTGACTCCAGATGAAAGAACATCGTCAACAATAACAACTCTCTTACCAGCAACTTGGCCATATTTATTCGAAAGAGAACCTTTTCCATTTCCACTATCAGTGGTCCTATAGACAGTCATTTCCGAATCGATCATACGAGCCACTTCATGACCAAATGCAATTCCATTGATTGAAATTCCTACGACTGTATCAGTTTCTCCAAGTCCCATTTCTTCATCAACAACATCACCCATTATTGCACCAATCGCTGCAATACGGCCTGGTTTGACGCCAATAGTTCTCCAACCGATTCGTACATCCTTTGGATGATTTTCGTTTTCTCCTGTGAGAAGCCAAGCAATAGTATCTTGTGATAATGATAATTCATCAGCAATCTGTTGGGAGTTTAAACCCTCAAGGCGCAGATTAGTCGCGAGGGTGCGTAATTCTTCGATACTTAATACCATCAAACCAAAGGGGGTTGCCTCACCCAATTCAAACCTTTGCTTGTAATACCTCCAAACAAGCGACATCTAGCCCTACAAAGGCTTCAAGAAAGGTCGGCACAGGGAAGGGGCATGGGCGACTTCGAATATGAGGCTCTTCTCGACCGAGCTAGAGAAAATATTCCAGAAGAGATATCTTCAGGTTCTCGTTGGAAATTACCTACTCCTCAGATAATGATCGAAGGTTCAAATACAATCCTTAGAAACTTCAATGAATTGGTTTCTATGATGGATAGAGATGATAATCATGTATACCAATTCATCCTAAACGAGTTAGGAACTTCAGGTTCAAGAGATGGACCACGTGCTAGATTCAAGGGAAGAATTCCACCAAAGAGAATCAAGCGAACTATCGCTAATTATGTCAATATCTACATCAAGTGTAGTCAATGTTCTGCCCCTGATACTCACTTTATCAAAGAGGATAGAACTACTCTTCTAAAGTGCCAAGCATGTGGTGCTTCAAGACCAGTTAAACTTTGATTAGTCTAATTTTAGGAGTTGCTTTTCAGCAATCTTTCCCGTTTTAAGATGTTCAAGGATTGGTATTAGGTCATTCTCATCACTGATAGTATACCAAACGCCTTCTGGATAAACAACACAAGTAGTTCCTTGGTCACAATAATCCAAGCAACCTGATTTCTGTACTCTTATGTCACTCAAGCCTGCTTTAATGGCAGCCAATTTTAGGGCTTTCATGTAGTCTATACTACCTCTGTCAAAACAATTTGGTTTTACAGCGCCTTCAGGTCTCTGATGTCCACAGATAAAGACGTGGCGCGAATAACCTACATCGCCCTCCGGCATTGTCCCTCAACCCCAAAGGTGAGCATCATCGTTTCCGCTTTTTTGCTTCTCTACCTTTTCGTGCAAACTGCTACGACGCTTCATATCATCTCTTTCGAATGCGAGTAATTCTGAATCGTCAATATATGGAGGGCGAGTATGAGCTACTAAAACAACCTGAACGATTACATCTCTAGAGATATAGTGACTTTTACCATCCTCGGATAGCACTTCAAGACTTGACTTACCGCTTGATAACAAACGACCCTTAATCCAGCCATCGTTTCCTTCAGCAAGCGCTCTTGCATCCATTAGAATCTCAATTAGATCATCACGGCGGAGGCCGTGGCGCCTCTCCAACAGATTTCCATTGTGTATTCCAACATTAGATTCAAGGTCCGGAGAGCCCATTTCTTCCCATAATGTGTGCGCCCATTCCGGTAAGTCAATGCTGTTCTTCTTCTTCGCCATGTTGTAGTTGATTAGGCGACGCTACTTGAACGCTCGTACTTGCACGAATGAATTTATTTTTACAAAAAGTTCATTGCGATGCTATATTTCACATTCGTGGAACAATAATTGCCGCTTATTTAGGGGAGTGCCTTCATCAAGGGTGGGCTACCGGCATGGAATGGAGGAATAGGCTTGAAGGTCTCATGGCGAACAATACCAACAGTCCTTTTGGAGGACGAAGTTCTCGATAAAGCCTTCTCTCGGGCGCGAAAAGCAGCTGATAGAGTTGATGATTCAGACAAAGTATTTCGCGTAAGAAAACAGATGAACAGAATGGTTCAGACCGCAGCAGATGTAATCTACAGCCAGTTTACTGAGATGGTTGAATGCTGGCCAAGCCTAGATCAATCACCTCAATTCGATATAGCAATGATAGATGCCTGTGTAGGGTGTGATGATTATCGGCATCACCTTTCAATGCTACAGTGGGCTGCGAAGAGAATCACTGCTATCGCAGGACAGAACTCCAAGAAAATTGTACGTACTGCGAGGACTGAATTAATGCACGATGCAAGAAAGGAAGCGTATGGTCGGATAAGTTCTATTATGCGTCAAGTAGGCAAATCCTTACTATGGTTAAGTGAAGCGAGAGAGACTCTTAAAAAGTTACCAACAATTAATTCTGAATTACCTTGTATTGTGGTCTGTGGTGCTCCAAATGTCGGTAAATCCGCTTTTATTTCTGCATTGAGTTCAGGTAATATGGAAGTAAATCATTATCCATTTACTACTAAACAAATACACGTTGGGCATTTCTTTCATAGAAGGCTTCAGCATCAATTAGTTGACACTCCTGGTTTGCTTGATAGGCCTATGATAAATAGAAACGCAATTGAAATGCAAGCGATAGCAGCATTAGAAAATACAGGATCTTTAGTTCTATTTTTACTGGATGGAAGCGAGCATTGTGGAACTCCAATGGAGGAACAATTGAATCTTCTTGAAGAAGTAAAGGGATTATTACCAGAGACTGATTTATTGGTTGTATCATCAAAAGCAGATTTACTAAATCCAAAGCCAGAGATGTGGGATGAAGTTATTGCAGCTGAAAAGCAATGGCGTGATGAAGGTAGTGAAGGAGATCCACAATTGCCACTTCTCTACGACACTCAAGGCCGTCCGACAATGTCAGCAACTGAATTCGTTGGAATGGATGCGATGAGATTGGAAATTGTTCACCGAGTGAAATCTGCTCGCGAAATAGACCCTCTAAGTTTACCAGAGGGATGGTATCGTAGAGATCTAGATATTGCTAAACCTAAGTATATGAAAACAAGAGATTGGGACCGTCGTGAATAAATCACATTTGTTCAATCGGAATGATTCCTACACCTTGCATACCTGCTTTCAATAGATTTCTTGCTAGTTCTGAAACCTGCAGATAGAGTGGGTTTGGAACACCTTCAACTAGAATGTGGCAGTCTCTGTAAAATCCGTTGTAAGCATTTGCTAAATCTAGTAATTGAGCCGCAAACAAATGTGGCTTTCTCATATTTACTGCTTTGTCGAGTATATCGTTATGCCTTGCAATCGTTCTTAGAAGTTCTACAATTCCAGTTGGCATCTCTTGCTGTGAATAATCAATTTCAGATGCTATAATTGAATCAACATCAGCACCTGCTTCAATACAGCGTAACATTACAGAATGTGCTCTAGTATGGCTGTACATGATGAATGGTGCTGAGCCCGCCTCAAATGCCAGTGCTTCTTCCCAACGGAACGTAAATCCCTTGTCAGGGCTCACTTTTATGATATTGAAACGAACAGCAGAAACACCTACAGCCTCTGCAATTTCCATAACCTTTTCTTCCGAATAATCAGGACGTAGTTCTCTTACAATCGTTGCGGCTTGTGCTTGTGCTTCCTCAAGTAAATCATCCATGAAAACTACGTTTCCCTTTCGCGTAGACATCTTTCCTTCTGGTAACTTGATAAAACTATAGAACAACACCTCTGGGACTCGTTCTCCTAATTCTGTTAGAGCCATTGCAACTTGCTTGCCTTGCAATTTATGATCTTCTCCTAGAACATTAATCAAATCATCACTCTGTTGCCATTTCCACATATGATATGCAATATCTCTAGTTGCATAGAGTGATGAACCATCTCCTCTTCTAAAGAAGAATTCAGTTTTACCCTTTAGACCACGTTGGCCCAAATCAAGGTAGCCTGCACCATTATCCGCTTCACCATAAATCTCCATTTCACTGAGTCTTTGCATCAATTTGGCGACATCTCCATCGATGACGAATTTGGATTCTTTAGTGAAGGTATCAAAATCGATTCCCAATCTGCTAAGAGTAGTCAGCATTCCATCAAGAACGGGTTGGTAGGCTGATTCAAACTGATCTAGGACATCTTGGTCACCATGTTCACTAGCATGAACCAATCTTCCGATTTCATCCTCTATCGCTTGTGTGTTTTCACCTTCACGCATTTTTTGTGCAGCTTGGTACCAGCGAACAGTTTCATGGTCGGCCTTGCCTGACCAACGAGGATTTACAGGATCTCTTCCAACAAGAGTTTGCTCAACTTGTTCCTTGCTAAGGTTTGCAAGAGCCCATGCTAATACTGCAACTTGCTTACCCATGTCGTCAACATAATATTCTGCTCTGACTTCGTTTCCAAATAAACGATGAAGACGAACTAAGGAATCGCCGAGTATTGCGTTTCTTGCTCTACCGACGTGGAATGGACCATTTGGGTTTGCAGAGGTATGCTCGATGAGAACCTTTCTCCCCGTACTATTCATCGTTCCCAAAGCATCACCAATGCGAACTTTACCCGACAAAACTTGTTGCGCTAACCAATTAACATTGGCTTTGATGTTAAGATATCCACCAACTGCAGAAACTTCACCTATCGCTGGATTAGAAGAGATTTCATCAGCTATTGATTGAGCCAATTCAACTGGATTTCTTGACAACTGTTTTGCCAAAGGAAAACATGGAAGTGAAAGGTCTCCTTGAGATGTATCACGGCTAGGTGCTAACATTTGGCGCCAATTATCGCCTGAAATACCGGCTTTGACAAGGGCCTGTCCAATCAGTTGTTCGATCTCATCTCGTAGAAGTTTCAATTAATTCACCTCACATCCAAGGATAGCGCAATATTGCTGCAAGACCGCCAAATCCATGCATTAGTTGAGAGCCTTCCTCTGTATCAACCGAGATATATACAAGTTCAGTGTTGGATTTTACTGCCATTGCACTCAGTTCATCGATTAAAGAAATATTTTCTAGTTCCTTGGCCTTATCTCCAGAAATATCACAAGAAGGGCAATTCGGCATTACTTCCATGCGGCCAATTGTTATTTTCCATTCATGTTTACATCCACCGCATTGTAGAGTTATTGCATTCTTTCTCAATGCTTCAGAAATAAGTAATTTTTGAACTGCACCTTGGTCAAGAGCTTGCTTAACCATTTGCTCACCATATGTTGCCTTTGGGTGGGTTTTAATCAATTCAGAAAGGAATACATCCATGACTTTACGCTCAGCGTCAAGTTCTATTTCTCCCATCATCTGTCCAGCATTGCCGACCAATTCACGGATTCCACTCTCGTTGGAATATCCTACATCAAAAGTGATCCTAGCAATTTTTTTAACGATTTCGTGATGGAAATAATCATTCTTGACAACGAAATCCTTTGTAGCGCCTGGCCCTCCAATAATGATTGCTTGGATATTTTCCAAATTTGGTAACCAGTAATCACAAGCATGCTCACTAGCACGCTTGAAGAACTTGTGCGCAGCCTCTTCAATAAGTCTCTCGAAACGTTGTGCTGATTGACCTCCTTGGCGGTGCTTGCCCATAATATTGGAAACTAAATGCTCCTGAACGTGTATTCTTTTACCGGTAGCGATTCCAAATGCTGCTTCAGATCTATCTATGACGAATAATCCATATGATTTTTTGTCGATAAGCATATCTTCAAGTTGTGTTAATTCAAAAGTTGAATCACATCGATAGCGAAATGACAAAAGTGGTTGAGGTGGGTCCTCAACTAAGACATTGATCATACGATTTCTATTGTTTCCAACAATGATTGAACCGACGAATAGGGCGATACCGTGTTCTCCTGCATTTTTTATTTTAGAGAGTGAAGAAAGTGCAGAATCAATCGCTCCTTGTACATTCTTGCGAGTTCCTTTGGATTTGATATTTGCAGCTTGTCCGTGTTCATTTTGTAGTAGTTGACGTGCATCGGATACTTGACGGTCTGGTGGAATAATAATGCTGACTAGTTCAGTGCCAAACCCCTTCATTTCACGAAGGTCTTCCAATGCCATCTTGAGACGGAGTCGGCGAGAAGCAAGTTCAACATCATCTGACACAGTCTACGCCTCTAATTTAGTGGTAGAGACGAGGGGTTTTCAACCCTCCCACCTTTGTTGAATTAACTTTGAAGTTCTCAAGTAAGTTACTTTGATAAATTTCCTATTCATTGAGGTAGAATTTGATTGAAACTTAATAATTGGCTCTATGTCAATAATCACAAGGGATATGCTCAAAGAATAGGTCTGCGAGGGGAGACCGATGACAAGTCGTCACATCGTTGCATTAGGAGGCAGTCTGTTGCGTCCGGAGGAATCCGAACAACGCAGTGCATGGTTCGGTCAACTTAGACAACTAGCAGTCCACTTGGAAGGTAATGGCCGAAGAGTTGGCATAGTCATAGGTGGAGGGCTTCCGGCAAGAGAGGCTATTGAATTAGCAAAAACTTGTGTTTCAGAATCTAATAAATTAGACCAAGTTGGCATTGCAGCAACTCGATTGAATGCAACAGTAATCCAGCAAGTATTGCTTGATACCGGCTGTAATGTAGCACCTTCAATCCCTCACACTACTTCAGAGTCTGCTGAATTATTAGAAAAATACAATTTTGTGGTGATGGGTGGAACTACTCCTGGCCATACAACTGATGCAGTGGCAGTTGCTTTTGCTAGAGACGCAGGTGCTAGAACCTGTATTATTGCAACAAATGTTAGTCATGTCTATGATAAAGATCCTAGAGAATTTGATGATGCTGAAACATTGACGAAATTGACAATTGATCAGTTGGCAGAGATTACTGGAATAGGTGAACCACTTGCGCCAGGTGCTTCAGCGGTTATTGACCCAGTCGCAGTTGGTTGGGCAAAAGATTCCTGTATCGATTTGGCGGTATTAGATGGACGCCAAATATCAATATTAGAGCAAGCATTAGATGGCCAACCATTCGATGGTACGCTAATAACTTCATGAGGTGAGAAAATGTCAGAATCAGCAAGTAATACGAAAAATTCACGCAATAGCAGCCGAGTACAGCCGCATAAGCATTGCAGGATTTGCCAAGAAGCGATTCCAACAAAAACAGAACCAAGAGTTTGCAAGAAAGAAGAGTGTATCACTAAGAATGAAAAGAATGAGAAGAGTCAGAAACAAGTTAGGGTTCTAATGCTCATCTTCTTTGGTATATTCGCTCTACCATTTATTGCCTCAATTGTATTACAAATACTTTGAGAATCAAGAGTTTTGGAATTCTCCAAGCAATCCTTCAGCAGTACCAGCGATTTGTTCAGTTTGTCCTGCAGCGGTTAGGCGGTCACCCAATTTGTATAATTCTTTGAATGCCTCTTTTATTGAACTGGTTTGCTTTAAGAATTGTATTGCAGGCCAACCACAGTCTATGATTCCCGGCTCTACTGTGCTTTCTTCAACCCACGCCGCGCATGACACACCATGGCATAGTGCACTGAATTGTGATAGATCTAACCAAAATGTATTGCGTTTACAGACAGGACAAGTTTTGCATTCAATTGTCGATAGAACGGTCATTGCATCATCTCCAACAATATCAATTTCCCAAATAACTATGCTTGCAGACTTTAAATTCATAAGTTCACTTTTCTTTAGAAAAGTGCGTAATACCTGCCAAGCAGTCTCTTCTGAACTAAAGCAGCCCATGCCTATGGCCTTACCATCTGCTTCAACAGCAGTTGGAACAAATACGCGACTCGGAGTATCGGCCATTACAACGCCCTTGATGCGAAGCCCTTCAATACTTATGCAAAAATATGCAATTAAACTTCTATTTGTCAAGCCGATTATTGCGGGCGAGACCATTCCATTTCAATGACGGGTAAGCCACCTGGATGAGGTAGTGGTGCTTGTGGTTTTTCAATTCGTATTTTTATTTTGCAAACCATCTCATTGCTGGAAAGGTTTTTAATTATTCTTTCACACATTGTTTCCATTAGTCCAATCGGTTTTTTAGCATCAATAATTTCAGCATCAATTGCGATTTGGATGTCTGCATAATTCAATGTATTTGCTAACTTACCTGCAATGCTATGGTCCATTATTGTCGCCCATACAGTGAAATTGAAAGGTTGTTGTTCCTTATGTTCGAATTCATAATAGCCATGCTTGGCCATAACAGTATAATTCTCTAAAGCGACAGTGATAGTCATAGTGATCACTCATTGTTCAGAATCTCTTTCGTGAACCCAAATTAGATGGTATCCGAATTGAGTTTTTACAGGAGCTGAGACTGTTTTCAAAGGGGTACTCCATACCGCTACCTCAAATTCCTTAACCATATTTCCTTTACGAAACCAACCCAAATCTCCACCTTTTTGGGAAGAAGGACAAGAACTCTTTTTCCTTGCTAATTTTTGAAAATCTTTTAATTTTGAAACTTTATCTTTAATCTGTACTGCTTCAGATTTAGATTCAACCAAAATGTGACTTGCCCATGCATTAGGTGCGACCATGAAAGGGCTATGAGATTCTATTCTTCAACTCTTTTGAACATCAAGAATCGAGATTGTAGGCTAAGGCACTCAAATACGTCCCATAAATTGTAACAGATACACCCAGTGATTCTTCGTTAAAACGTTCCATATTGTCTTTGTAAGTGTGATACTCCCAACTTCCGCTACCATAGCATACGACAGCTCTACCGTTTGCACCACTTCCTAAATCATAGACAAATGGTCCATGATCAGAATTGTATGGCATTCCATCTTTGTCGCCCTTGTCTCCTAATAGTGCAGACATACGAATTTCGTATCTATTGGCAATATCTGGATATGTTGAAATATATGCTTTTTTGATGCTTTCAACATTTTTATAATCGGCCATACTATTTGTGAACAATGTCAATGAGTTACCACGGTTAGCAAAATCAGCATCGACGTGATTCATATCCAAATTTATGTATAGGCGTAGATTTCTTTTCAAATCGTCCTTCATTTCATTAACATATGCTCTACTGCCGTAAAGTCCTTCTTCTTCTCCACCCCATGTGCAGAATCGGATTGTTCTATCAGGTGTTCCCGATTCGTTAACGAGTTTGGAAATTTGTCTTGACATCTCCATAATACTAGCTGTTCCTGAAGTATCATCAATTGCACCCGGTCCATTGTAAACTGTATCGTGGTGTGCTCCAGCAATGACTACTTCAGATGATTTTCCTTTGAACTCTCCACAAGGAACGTAAATTGTTCTTGTGCCCCCATTATCGACATCTATGTCCAATGAGATTGTTCCCGAACCATTGATTACTGCAGCTTCTAATATTTCACCAGCATCTTTTGACATTGCAATGAATGATAACTCGGTTGGTACAGTTCCACCGTTTGCTTCTGTAATTGCTTCTATAGAGGTTCCCTTGAAAATCGGTACACAATCATTGACTTCAACTTTACCGCAATTGTAATCTTTGTTTACTCTGATTAACGACACTAAATCATTCTCTGCAGCTTTACTCATCAATGCAGTATTGCCAGTTATTGAACCTCCACCTCTAACATAGCCAATTTGTCCACTCGCTTCTTGCCACAGTGATTCTTCAGAACCGTTGCCTAAATCAACAATTGGGACATCATCACCGAATTGGAAGAAACTAGAACCGCTGAATCCTTGGATGACATAATCAATTCGATGTTCAAAGGTATATGCAACACTTCCAAGGTCTGCAGCAGAACACGGCGGTGCGAATGGATTGATATTACCCGGAGTACAAACTTGTAGAGATGGTTCTGCATTTACATGGTGCATTTCAACCTCATAAGAATGGAGTGTAGTTGTCATTCCAAGGGACTCGAAATGCTGTTCAATCATCTGTGCAGTAGCGGCTTCTTCATCAGTTCCACTCATTCTACCTTCCCAATCAGGGTGGCCGAGATCAACAAGGCTCTGAGCATACTGTCTAGCCATTGAAGCATCATATTCAATCAATTCAAATTCAAGTTCCTCTTCAAATCCAAGCCATGCAGGTTGAATAATAAGAACTGCTGAAATCATCAGCAGAGAAAGACCTATTGCCGCTATTATTTTGAGCTTATGCGGACTTACTATTGGGGCTATCATTCTTTGAAATGTAGCAGAATGACTTGAAGATTCAGTGTTCTCATCCAACTGAAGAAACTTCTCATCGGAATCGCCATCAACTAATATCGCTTCTGCAGCGGGTATCTGTGGGAGTAACTTGCCTGTCTGATGAGCCGATAGACGTTCAATCAATTGGGCCTTAGTTCCGGATACTGGGAGTGCATTGGTTTTGCAAAGTTCCTTTAATTCGAACACTTTCAATGAATTATAATCTGTATCAGACATATTTGCACCATAGGGGGCTATTAGCCCGACCTTGATGAACTAAATGGTATTATGATTAGAATTATTGGATTTCTTTGCCAGTCCATCGCTTGCCGATGTCATGCTCTAGTCCCAATTGGTCAAGTATTCTTGCAACAATAAAGTCGACCAAGTCATCGATTGATTGCGGATGATTGTAAAATCCAGGAGATGCTGGGATAATGATCGTATTCCAAGATGATAATTTCGCCATATTTTCAAGATGAGCAGTAGCATAAGGGGCTTCACGTGGAACGATTATCAACTTGCGTCTTTCCTTTAATGCAACAATTGCAGAACGTGTTACTAAATTATCACCAATCCCTGCAGCCAGTTTGCCCAAAGTAGTTCCTGAACAAGGGCAGATGACTACAGCATCAATATTTGCAGAACCAGATGCAGATTTTGCTGCAACATTTTTCCCATCTTCAAGAATGGCAGAATAGTTTGCAGCAATGGTTTCTTTATCGGTTTGACATTCATGTGCTAGTGTCAGTTCTCCAGATTCAGTTACAACAAGCCGTACTTGAACTCCAAGATTTGACAAGCACTCAGTAAGGCGTTTGCCGTATATTGCACCAGATGCGCCGGTTATTGCCACTACTACTTCACCCATGTACTGTGCAACTCCTTTTTGCATATATGCCCTTGTTTTTACTAATGTATTGAAATCAAGGCCTTTTCTAAGTTTAATATTGCCTCTAAGAATAATTCAGGCTCTATAGACCATGCTACTCTCAGCCATCCACTTAATTCTTCTGAGAACATAGAGCCGGGTACTGCTAATACCGAATGCTCTGCACATGCTCCATCGACGAAGGTCATTGAATCAAATCCATTTGGAAGTTGGAAAGCACCGAAAACACCGTATGGTGGTTCATTCCAAACAATATTCTGTCTTGCCAGCATTTCCCTTAATACTGGAAGGTTAGTTTCTCTATAGTGTTTGATTTTTTCAAGAGCTAGGTCCAAGTGTGGGAAAACAGCACTTGCTAAGCGAATCGTAGGGCTTGCCATCATTCCTGAAAAGGTTAAGAATGCTCTTTTTGCATTGGAAGTAATTTCTTTGTTGGCGATGATCCAGCCAAAACGAATGGGGCCCAATCCATAGATTTTGGTTAATGAGTTGATAGATATACAGTGTTCACCTTCTAAGTGGAATGGTTTGTAATCTTCTGTACCCTTCATCGAATCGATATATACTTCATCGGAGATGATTTTGATTTCCAACTCCTTACATGTATCTATTATCCATCTGCGGTCACTGCTTTCATAATCCCATCCGCATGGGTTTAATTGTGGAGTAATCATCAATACCTTCGATTGTTGTAGAACCTCTAGCCATTCTTTTTTGTTTATTCTCCATGGTCCAAAGCCGTCAACGGGAGGGTGTCTTTGAACAGGAATGGTATCGCAGTTTAGCAATAGTGGGGTTTGAGAAACCGGTGCGTATGCTGGAGATTCAACAGCAATAATATTTTTTTGACCATCTGATGCAGGTTCCAAACAAGCCAGTAATGCAATGTTTAAGGCCTGAGTTGCACCATGCGTAATCACAATATTTTCAGGAGTTGTTGCGTATCGCTTTGCAACCATTTGCTCTGGACGAGGGTACTCCGAAATGTGATGATAACCGACATCTTTCAGGTTGGTTGCTAGATATGTTTCAAAATCCCAAACATATTGCAGTCCGCTAAAAGATAAATTATATTTTCTCATTTGTTGTAAGCGAGGAACATACCATTCAAGATATTGAATGGGGTGAATCTCTCCCCCGATTGTAGAACTACCATGATGGGGCCATGGGTTGTCCATGCTCAACGCTAATCGCTCGCAGTTGTTGAGCATATCCTTGTATTGCTGAAAATTATGTATTGAGATTAATCCTTTACAATTCTGTTAACATTACTTTGCATGTTTTTCAATAGGGACTGAGTGAATTGTTCAATAGAGATTTGGTAATCTAATCTAGCGAGAGAAGTAGTTGTCTTACTTTCAAGGCCACAACCTGCCAAACCCTCCACTCTTCCACTCGGAGTGTCTATATTGATTGAAAAGCCATGACGAGAAACCCATCTAAGGAATGAAAGCCCAATACTGCAGATCTTCTTATCATCAACCCATACCCCTTGCATTCTATCATCTCTTGAAGATTTTATTCCTAAATCATCAAGCGTACTAATGATCCATTGCTCAAGTAATGAGATTATTGCCGCGACAGAAGTTTCCCCATCTAAATCCCATTTGAAAATAGGATATCCAACCAATTGACCAGGCCCATGCCAAGTCAAACCGCCTCCTCTGTCTACCGTGTGAGATGGATAGCCTTGTGGTGCTTTTATTCCATCATTTGTAGCGCGTGGCCCTACGGTTACGATTTCGGGGTGATGTAGCAATAGTAGTGTGTCGGGAATCTGATCATCGATTCTTTGCCGTTGAAGTTCTTTCATCAAATCCAACGCTTCTGGATAAGGGATTTCACCGAGATGAATTATTTCCACATCTCTTTGTTCGGTCATAGTATCGCCTCTCTAGTTAGTCAGTACTGTCCTGATGAGCCGAAGCCTCCGCTCCCTCGCTCAGTATTTCCCAATTCCTCGTATGATGTTTCAACTATTGTTACCTTTGGTACTTGAGCGAATAATAATTGCGCAATACGCTCACCTTTACTTACTGTAAAACTATCACCCTGGCCTATCCATGTCGCTAGTACTTTCAATTCTCCACGATAGTCTGCATCAATAGTTCCTACACCGTTTGGTAGTATCATTCCTTTTTTTCCGAGTGATGAGCGGCATCTTATCTGTCCTTCCCAACCTTCTGGTATGGCGACAGCCAGTCCAGTTGCAATGAATGTGCTTGCACCTTTAGGAACAATTGTCTCACATAAAGCGTACAAATCCCAGCCAGCAGCCAATGCTGAGCCTTGAGTTGGCAACCTTGCTTCATCATCTAAACGTGCGAACTGGACCGACAATTGAATTTGCTCCATGTACGGTCGTTGTGAAGGAGGTTTTTGACCCTTATTCTAAAGTTGAAACTTACTTACATAACTCCAGTGGAAGGTGAGGGGTATTTTTTGTTAGTTTTTGGGCTAAAATCAATGATTTTCACTGGGTTGCAAAGAGAAATGCGAATCGGCACACTGCTTAGTGCTTTTCACTTTCGCCGAACACTACCATAACACCTGTTTCCAAAGTCTCATTAGGGGTCAGTATTATAGTCTCTCTCGGAGGGCAATAAAACTCCAGCGTGTGAGAGAATCGGAGGTGTCTAATTATGGTAATCGAAAAGCCAAGTCAAAATGAAGATGGTTTTGAGTTGGACTTGAGTCATGAGCACTTAGAGCCAATGCTTCAAACCAATCTCGACCGATTCGTATTGTTTCCAATTGAGCATTCTGACATTTGGGAAATGTACAAACAAGAACAAGCATCATTTTGGACAGCCGAGGAAATAGATTTGGCAGAGGATCTAAAAGATTGGGCTACATTGAATGATGATGAAAGACACTTCTTAAAACATATATTGGCATTTTTCGCAGCAAGCGATGGTATAGTCAATGAAAATTTAGTGATGAATTTTTCTAATGAAGTTTGTTGGGCCGAAGCCAGAGCATTCTATGGTTTCCAAATTATGATGGAAAACATTCATGCAGAAACTTACTCACTACTGATTGACACATACATCAAGGACGATATTGAAAAAGACCACCTCTTCAAGGCATTAGAAACAGTCCCAGCGGTTAAGAAAAAGGGCGATTGGGCAATGCGTTGGTTATCTCGTAAGAAAGGTTCATTCGCTGAAAGATTAGTTGCCTTTGCAGCAGTTGAAGGTATTTTCTTTTCAGGTTCTTTCTGTGCAATCTTCTGGTTGAAGAAGAGAGGATTAATGCCAGGATTAACATTCTCCAATGAATTAATTTCTAGAGACGAAGGACTTCACTGCGATTTCGCTTGTTTATTACATAATAAATTATTACGTGGAGCAGGTGAAAAAGCCATTCACGGAATTATCGCGGAAGCAGTAGTAATTGAAATTGAGTTCGTAACGAGCGCACTTCCAGTTTCCTTAATTGGAATGAATTCAAAACTGATGGCTCAATATATCCATTTTGTCGCAGACCGCCTATTAATTTCTCTTGGAGCTTCAAAGTTATACAATGCAGAAAACCCATTCCCTTGGATGGAAATGATATCAATGCAAGGTAAAACTAATTTCTTCGAGAAGAGAGTCGCAGAATACCAAAAAGCAGGTGTTATGGATTCAGCAAGTCTTGGGAGTGTACAACAACGCTTCTCAATGGATGAAGATTTTTGAAGCAGAGGGTATGAATAATAATTATCAACAATTACAATGAAATTAAGGAGGAATAATGGTGGCGCTACAAGTAGTAAATAGGAAAGGGGAACGTGAAGATGTACGTTTTGATGCAATAATGGAGAAGTTGACACATTTAGCCGAAGGGTTAGATCCGATTTGGATAGATCCTGCTCATGTTGCAAAATTGACAATAGAAGGATTATACGATGGAGTTACCACTAGAGAACTTGATCAACTAGCAGCGGAGACTGCCGCTTCACTTGCTTCTCAACACCCAGACTACAGTCGTTTAGCAGCTAGGATTTGTGTTGATGACTTACACCGTTCAACCAAAACACAATTCTCGGAAGTCATCACCGATCTAAGAGATTACATCGACCCAGAATCACGCAAGCACGCACCTCTGATATCCGAGGAAGTTTATGCTGTGATAATGGAAAATGCAGAGGTTTTAGATAATCACATCAATTACGGACGCGACCATAACTATGATTATTTTGGATTCAAAACTTTAGAACGTTCATATTTACTGAAACTCAATGGCGAAGTTGCAGAAAGGCCTCAGCATATGTTGATGAGGGTCGCAGTGGGGATTCACCATGGCAATATAGAGAAGGCATTGAAGACTTATGATCTGATGTCAGAAGGATATTTCACTCATGCAACTCCAACCCTATTCAATTCAGGAACACCAAAGCCCCAGATGTCATCGTGCTTCTTACTTACAATGCAAGATGATTCATTAGAAGGAATCTATGATACTCTGAAACAATGTGCATTAATTTCTAAATCCGCTGGTGGAATTGGACTTTCAATTCACCATATCCGCTCACAAGGCGCATATATCAAAGGGACAAATGGCACAAGCAATGGAATCGTTCCAATGCTTCGCGTATTCAATGACACAGCTCGATATGTTGACCAAGGCGGCGGTAAGCGGAAGGGTTCAATCGCAGTATATCTTGAGCCTTGGCACCCAGATATCTTGGCGTTCTTAGACCTAAAGAAGAATCACGGTAAGGAAGAAGTTCGAGCAAGAGATTTGTTCTATGCAATGTGGGTTTCTGATCTATTTATGGAAAGAGTAGAGGCAAATGCAGATTGGTCTTTATTCTGTCCAAATGAATGTCCAGGTCTCCAAGATGCTTACGGTGCTGAATTCAAAAAGTTATACGAATCATATGAGGCTGAAGGAAGAGCGCGCAAAACAATTCCTGCGCGTACGGTTTGGGATAAAATTGTTGAATCACAAATTGAAACAGGTACTCCCTACATGTGTTACAAAGATGCAGCAAATGAAAAATCCAATCAAAAGAATCTAGGAACAATTAGGTCCTCAAATCTTTGTACAGAGATTATGGAATACACTTCACAAGATGAAGTGGCTGTCTGTAACCTTGCTTCGATAGCACTTCCAAAGTATGTTGACATGGAAACTAAATCATTTAATCATAAATTATTATATGATGTGACATATCATGCAACTGGGAATCTAAATCGAGTAATAGATGTTAATTTTTATCCGGTAATAGAAGCACAAAATTCCAATATGAGGCATAGACCGATTGGTCTAGGTGTTCAAGGGTTAGCAGATACATTTGCAATGCTTGGGCTGTGCTTTGAAAGTGAAGAGGCTAGAGCATTGAATAAGGAAATATTTGAAACAATTTACTTTGCATCATGTACGGCTTCAAAGGATGCGGCGATGGCAGAAGGAGCTTACTCTACCTTCCAGGGTTCACCTGCTAGTGAAGGAAAACTTCAGTTTGATCTGTGGGGGATGAATGAGCACTCCGGTCGTTGGGATTGGGATACTCTGAAACAAGAAATAGTAGAGCATGGTATGCGTAATTCACTA
Organism: Candidatus Poseidoniaceae archaeon; assembly: GCA_028821785.1. Taxonomy (GTDB): domain Archaea; phylum Thermoplasmatota; class Poseidoniia; order Poseidoniales; family Poseidoniaceae; genus MGIIa-L1. Next base: position 30,204 of record JAPKFC010000013.1, read on the forward strand.
CTTGTGGCGCCTATGCCAACGGCATCAACTAGCCAAATTCTTGCAAATAATGAGTGCTTTGAAGCATTTACGTCCAATCTTTATGTCCGCAGAACTTTATCTGGGGAATTTATTGTTTTGAACAAGCACTTAGTTCGTGACTTGATTGCAAGAGATTTGTGGTCTCTAGAAATGAAGGATGAAATCTTAAGACACAAAGGTAGTATTCAATTAATTTCTGGGATCCCTGATGATATCAAGGAGATGTACAAAACCACCTGGGAAATAAAGCAACGCTACGTCCTTGATATGTCAGCGGATAGGGGCGCATATGTCGATCAAAGCCAATCATTGAATATTCACATGGTCGATGCCAATCCTGCTAAAATAACTTCGATGCACTTCTACGGATGGAGAAAAGGTCTCAAAACAGGAATGTATTATCTTAGGACCAAGGCAGCAGCTGATGCGATTCAATTTACGGTTGAAGCCAAAGTAAAGGATGATCAAACAGTTGCAGGTCTAGCAGATCGGGCTGAGGAACTTAGCAGTTTAGAAGCGATTGCTTGTTCGCTTGATACTCCAGATGACTGCCTAAGTTGTGGTTCGTGAATAATCTCGCCCTTTGGCCTATTATCAAACATGGCTTAAACGCCATATTGATGTGATTTCACCGTATTCTTTCAAATACCCCTTGCCACAGCCCCCGACATGGCACAAGGTACTGTCAAATGGTTTAACTTTACGAAAGGATTTGGATTTATAGAAAGAGAAGGGGGTGACGACCTCTTCGTTCACGTCTCCGAAGTCACTGGAGAAATTACAGACGGAGATCTAGTTACTTTCGAAGTCGGCGAAGGTCCAAAAGGTCCTAACGCAATCGGCGTTTCAAAAGTTGTTGAAGACGAGTGAAATTTTCACTTTACTCTGAAACAATTTTTTGTTAACTTAACTGTTTACAAAACACAAGTTACCACTAACTTGTTAATTGATCGATACGAGGGGATTGCATGGATGCAATAACAACTGGAATAACCGTTTCAATTATTGCGTTGATAGTTTCTATATTAGCAGGTTCTTTTCCACTATGGAAAAAAATCGCAGAACAGCAAAATCTTCTCAATTGGATGACTGGCCTTGCTGCCGGTATCTTATTGGCATCTGCATTATTAATTGCAATACCAGAAGGTTTTGAATTAGCATCTGATAGTAATTATTCTGGTGACTCCGTATTCCTAGGTGCAGCAATATTATGTGGATTCTTGTTTATGTTAATTCTAGAAGGCTTTGGCTTTGGTCACGATGTCCATGAAGAACATCACAATCACTCGCACGACCATGATCATGACCATATTCATCATGTTACAGGTTCTAGCTTAGTATTTGGATTGAGTGTCCATGCATTAACCGATGGATTAGCCATTGGTGCCGGCATCTCTTCACAATCAACAATCCTTACATTGACTCTAACTATGGCTGTTATAGCCCACAAGATCCCAGCAGCGTTCTCATTAGGAGTATTTTCTCTGCATGAGAGGGGTGATAGAAAGGCAGCATTGAAAGACTTGACACTCTTTTCACTAGCCACGCCACTAACCATAATGCTTAGCGTATTATTCATGGGTGAATTAGAATCACACTTGCTTGCTATGGCAGTATTATTTGCAGCTGGAACGTTCCTTTATGTTGCCACAGTAGACGTCTTACCAGATGTACACTCACCCGATACTGGAAAACTAGCATTAATTCAAGTGATTATAGGTGCAGCAATAATGTTCGCAATTCTCGTTGCATTAGATGCGAGTGGAATCATTGCTCATTGAGGGTCAAATTAACTTGAGCAAGATCGGATAGAGCATTTGGCTTTATTTTTAGTCTACTAAGTTCGTCGAGTAAACATTTTAGCTGCAAATCTATTTATTCAGGATATACATTTTCTAATAAGTGTAATAGTCCTCTAAACAACTAAAAACGCTGTTTTACCCAACATTCTCAATTGCTAACAGAACCATCCAATCGCTAAATACATCTTTTTTCTTTGAGAGTTCCATCGTATGCTTCAAATACCCCTTGCCGTAGCCCCCGATATGGCACAAGGTACTGTCAAATGGTTTAACTTTACGAAAGGATTTGGATTTATAGAAAGAGAAGGGGGTGACGACCTCTTCGTTCACGTCTCCGAAGTCACTGGAGAAATTACAGACGGAGATCTAGTTACTTTCGAAGTCGGCGAAGGTCCAAAAGGTCCTAACGCAATCGGCGTTTCAAAAGTTGTTGAAGATGAGTGAAATTTTCACTTTACTCTAAAACATCTTTTTGTTAACTTAACTTGAACACGATAGCATTGAGCATCCAACTTTACTTTTTGCCCACTCGGGTCGTTTAGTAAACCATTTACTATGCATATCCATTTGTTCCGCATATGGATTTTTCAATAACTCTAATAATTCTTCACATAAAGAAAAATCACCTTTTTCAGCATCCTCAATTGCTAACTGGGCCATCCAATTACGAAATACATATTTTGGATTTGTTAATTTCATTTTTATTCTATCTGGTGTGGCATCGACTCGATCCCACCATTTCAGCAACCATTCATTCCATTGCTGTGTTGGAATTTCATCCTCTTCATAAAAAGCAAACTTTAGAGATTCAACATTAGGTGCCTCAATATCTGATAGAAGTCGGAAAAATATAGTCATATCAGTTTCAACCAGTTGTAATAGGGAATTCAATTCCCGAACTAATTCAACATCTTTCTCTTCAAATGTATCAAATCCAAGTTTCCCAGCCCACATGGAATTTTGTTGTTCTCCAATGGCTTCAAAATATACATCCAAAATTTGGGATAACTGTTCAGGTTCATCGAAAAGTGGAGCAATTGACTCTAATAATCTGGCAACATTCCAACCAGCTATACGAGGCTGATTAGCAAATTTATAACGTCTATGTGACAAATCAGTAGTGTTTGGAGTCCAGTTTGGATCGTAGTCTTCAATCCATCCATATGGACCATAGTCAATAGTTAATCCATGTATGGACATATTATCTGTATTCATGACCCCATGTACAAAACCAACTCTCATCCAATGCGAAACCATAGTCGCAGTTGATTTTGCAATGTCTGCTAGCCATGCTAGTAATTGTTGATCGTTTGAGTATTGATGGCCTGGGAAGTGGTTTCTTATCGTATGTTCAACCAATTCCCTAAGTGTCTCTGTATCACCAATCGCGGTATGGATTTGGAAACTTCCAAAGCGAATGAAACTCGGAGAAACTCGGGATATAATTGCACCTTGCTCGAATGCTCGGTTTCCATCATATAGGATATCTCTCATTACCTCTTCTCCAGTTGTGACCAATGATAATGCCCTAGTTGTAGGAACACCCAAATGATGCATTGCTTCACTACATAGAAATTCTCTAATCGATGAACGTAGTACGGCTTTTCCATCCGCAGTACGTGAATAAGGAGTGAGTCCAGACCCTTTGAGTTGTAATTCAACAATTCCTACATCACTTTCAACTTCACCCAAAGTAATCGCTCTTCCATCACCCAATTGATGAGCCCAAGTTCCAAATTGATGCCCTCCATAGCGTTGAGCATAAGGGTCCATGCCTGAACTAGGAGCACCTCCAGACAATATTTCTAAATCTCCTTTTGTAATCGATAGAGACTTGGCCATTTCTTCACTCCATAATTGTAGTGAGGGATTGGGTGACGGTGTTGGTAGTACTCTCGACCAACATGCCCCTTCTACTTGCCGCGCAGGACCTCCAACGACGGAATCTCCAGGAGTTTCATCAACGAAACGGGAGTACCAAGTCAAAGAAGATAGGTTGGACACATATCTTGCACATCAAGAATTGTTTTCAAGATGACTATGCTAAATCAATCAGCGTTGTTGCCAATCGCTTCCATTCCACCACTGTGTGGAATTGTCGCTCATAGTTCTCCAAGTGTGGCCTGCTTCGTCAGTCCATCGCTGAACTTCAGTTGCAGCAGCCATTACTGTAGGCTGTGGCTCATACTGTTGAGTTTGAGTAATTGGCTGAGGGTTATCATATTGCTTAGGTGCTAATACTAATTCATCACTACCCTTTTTCTTCATGAAAACCATTACTGCAGCTAATGAAAGAATAATGACAACGGCTGCAATACCGATCATCATGTACATTTGACGTTGTTCTGCAGCAAGTTTCGCAGCCTTTGCTTCTGCTGCAGCTTGTGCGTTATCTCCAACACCATCGCCATCAGTATCCATGGTTTCATTAGGATCATTAGGGAATGCATCAGCATTGTTACCAACACCGTCAGCATCAGAATCCATCGTTTCAGTAGCATCATTAGGGAATACATCGCTATTATCTCCAGTACCATCTGAATCAGTATCTACTGTTTCAGTAGCATCATTAGGGAATGCGTCAGCATTGTCGCCTACTGTATCATTATCAGAATCCATAGTTTCTGTAGCATCATTAGGGAATGCATCAGCATTATCACCTACTCCGTCAAGGTCGGTATCCATCGATTCATTCGAATTATATGGGAATTGATCTTCGGTATCCGGGACAGTATCTCCATCATCATCTGTATCTGCATTATCTCCAATTCCATCGCCATCGAAATCAGAAGTTTCTGCAGAGTCCAATGGGAACGCATCATTATCATCAGAGACACCATCTGCATCATCATCTGTATCTGCATTATCTCCAATTCCATCGCCATCAAAATCTGAAGTTTCACTTGCATCATCTGGAAATGCATCATCCCCATCCAATGTTCCATCACCATCAGAATCAATGTCTTGAATTG
>JAPKFC010000071.1 GCA_028821785.1 Candidatus Poseidoniaceae archaeon
CATAGGGAGTGTGTAATAGCCAATACCTGCATAACAGTCAACGATTGTTTCTCCTTTCAGATCTATATTTCCAATACGGTGCCTTTCAGTTACATTTCCAGATGAATACATCACCTTGCAAGCATCAAAGCCGAACTTAACACCAAAATCTAATAATTCTACCCATGATGAATCTCCAAGTAATAATTGTGCTTGCGATGAACGAATTATATCATCACTAACATGTTTCTGTTTTCCAATACGTTCAACCTTTAGAGCCTCAGCAACACATTTCCACAATGGTAATTGATTCTCTTGAGAAATAATTGAGGTCCATTTCTCACTACTAAATGCTGTTTCAGGCAGAAGGATAAGGTCTCCTAATTTCTCCCATTTTGTGGGTAATTCAGATAATAATTCTATAATCACCTTTTCTCTCGATTGCAGAGGTAAAAAGTCATCATTAACGAGGTATGTGTCGAGCCACTTTGTAATAGATGCGCGCAATCTTGCGTGAGGTTCAACAGAAGGAGGACTTGAGGTTGTATCGATATTTTCAATTCTAATCTTAATTCTTTGATTATTGTCATAAATGATTATTTCATCTTCTGTGGAAGGACAGTTTTCATTGATTGGAATAGCCAAAAAACCGTTTTCTAAATCCTTTGGTTGCTTTTCAGAATCTAACCAGTTTTTCCCCTTTAAGAAAAGGTAAATCGCCTCTCCATGACCCTTTGTTACGACAATTGAAGGTGATAATTCCATGCCTTCACCACCTACCATGAGCAAACCTGTGAAGGGTAACTCCTTTCAATGTCTTGGAACATAAGAAGTTCATGGCGGAGCCGGAACGGTATAGCATATACTCAAAAAGACTCACTTCGATTCTATTGATCGGATGTTTCTTAATTCAATTATTTGTTCCATTTGCTTCAGCAGCAGGTATGACCACTTGCACTGCTAATGGTGGAACATGTGACGACTATTCAAGTGCCCAAGATGGCACAGAAAATCAACAAGATTGGGTCGAAGGGGTCTATGTTTTTGATTTGGAAAGCACTTCTTCGTTACAGATTGAATTGACATGGGCAATTAGAGAATTTAATAGAAGTGCACTTGGATTTGATGACCCAACATTAAATGCAGCTTTAACAGCAGATGGATTAGATCCTCAGGACGGCGCTCCAGCAGATTTAATTCGCACTTACTTCAATGAAAATACAGCAGGTCCGGGAACTCCTACCGTAGGGCAGAAGTTGAAAGTGGAAGTAAATGATGCAGTTGAAGAAGCACTTCAATCTGGGTTTGGAACAGTTTCATCAATGACAACAGATTATGTTTCTACATATACAGAAGCGAGCGTAACCACCGATTGTTCCGAAGACCCAGATACTGATGCTTTAAGCGAAGGGGCAAGTGAAAACAATGTCTTTGAGCCACCGATTTGCTTCAGTACTACGGCTACAGTACAATTATCCGATTCAACGTTTAACCTAATTCCAAATCCGGACTTAGATTTGGAAAGAGCCTATCAAGGACTTCTAGTAATGGGGTCAAAAGTAACCACCAGTTTTGAGTTAACTGCACAGCCTGGACATAAAGCAGTCTTTGCAATCAATCCTCCTGAATATGCTACAATAGACGCAGTAGACTCTAATGGGACTAAGGTTGCATATGCTGGCCCACCAGCATTTTGGGCAGGACAATGGTCAATGGACAACCGTGCAGCCCCAATTGGTGGCTCTTCGATTCAGCAACCGATCACAATGACATTGGCGCATAGAGATAACATACAAACACCTACAGTTGATATCGATCCAACAGAAAAGGCTCTTGATATTAGATTGACATTAGATGTGCGTGATGAATCAAGTGCAACGCTTGATTTTGTTGTAGCATTACATTATTTGGATAATGATACACTCGAAGATTGGGGACTTTCCATGGTTGCTGCAGCCGACCATGCAGAAGTTCCGGTAATCACCTCAGATGGCATCAGATTAGCATATCACAATGGATTAGTGAACTTGAGCGGAGTCACTGAACAATTTCCAATAAGCAGTATAACGGATGGAATATCTGGTGCAATAGAGGGAATGGACCCGATTCAAATGAATGATATGTATTGGGTCTCGGAATCGGTTTCAGATGGGTTAGGAGAGCCAACTGGGGGTCTAAACTACTCCCATACTAGCGGTTGTTCTGAAACAGCAGGAGCGGGTCAAACTCTGTATTATTGCATTCAAGGTGGAAATGCGATGGATGGAGACCATCCAATATATTTGCGAACTACATCACAACCATTTTCAATGAAACTGTTAGATATTATCGACGCTTATGTAAGTGACCCAACAAAACAAAGTGTACTTGATGTAGTGACAGAAAATGATTTGCGAGCGTTGATGAATACCGGATTCGGTGTTGAGACATCCTTATCGGCAGATTTCTTGTCTGCAGTAATACCAGAAGATTTACCTCCAAGTGAATTGACATTGGAAATCATTTTGCCAACATGGATTCAAACTATGGATGGCACTGACAGGATAATCTTAACCGATACGATTTCTGGAAATGATGAAACTAATGTTTCATTTACAGGTACAGATCCATTCGATTGGAGGCATGACATCACAAATGCAGATGATGATATAATTTGTACAAGCCAGCAACCAACTTGCATTGGCACTTCACTATTGATAGATGCAACCCAATTGAATATCCATGAGTGGAAGCAAGCGATTTCATTTGAGTTTGCACTTGAGGCGGAAATGGCAATTCACCGAATCGGGATACCTCAAGCGCGAATGGATGATGTTTCTGGCTCAACCAAAGTCACCTTAGAAGCACTTCCAAGCGATTTAATTCGCCTTGGACTAAGCATCTCAGAAAGAATGGATGAACCTTATACAATTAGCGACATTAGCCTTTGTGATTCAAGCACTACTCAGTTAGATGTCTGCGATGAATCTCTTGATTTGGTTTTCACTCCTTTGGGAATAGAAACATTCGTTTCTTCCTATGGAGAATTAATAACACAATTTATTCGTCAAAACTTAGAACAGAAACTTACTGAAGAAGGAACTGGTTCACCATTTGGAAAAGTCGACATGTCTGCTTTTACTATCAAGACTACAATTTCAGGGCTCGGCGGATATGATGGCGGAATGAGTGATACTACGGGTCTAACCTTTACAGTTGAAATACCAAGAGTCAAATTCATGCTTGATTTACAAACTCCATTTGGAGAAATTGCAGATGGGAACACAGAGAATATAAAATTGGATTTGATAACTTCGCAAGTGAATAGTGCAATAATGATGCCACTTGCAACTGCAGCAAGTTCATTGACAAAAGGCCTAGTTAACGGAATCTTTGCTGGCGATGGAATTACGCTACCAGATACATCAACAGATTCCCAAGTAATTGACACAGGACTAGTCAATTCTACAATCAATGATGAATTCCAACTCGCCATTTCTGGCCCAATAACATTCATACTTCCTAAAGGATTGAGTTTTGTTGATGCTACTTCAACCGCTGGCAATTTAGAAATCACCGAAACAGATGGACGGCAAAAAATAGTCTACACTATTCCGCCAGGTGAATTTGAAGACACAATTTCGTTTAGATTCAATGTCTCTTGGTTGTACATTTTCATGCAATTCTGGATTTATCCAATGGTCTTCTTATTGATATTATTCCTAGTAGGCCGTAAGATCAATAAGCGTCGTAAGAGGAAGAAGGATGCTAAAAAGGCAAAGAAATCTCGTGATTCAGCAGAAATGAAAGGCACACTCGGTGATGATGAATTTGCTGATTTAGCAGGCTTCCATAGTCCAGCAATCCATGGAGATCAAGAGATTTTCCAAACCTTCAATGACGATATAGATTTAGACAGTAAACCCTTGTCTTACGTGGATGACGATGGAAAATTTAGTTGAGTTGTAAAACTAAATGGATTCTTTTTGCCAGTGAATTGCCAATGCCTGGAACAGTTTGTAATTGCTCAACGCTAGCATGAATAATTTCTTGTCTACCACCAAAATGCCTCAATAGTGCTTGCATTTTTTTCGCACCCAAGCCATCTACTTGTGTAAGGGGGTCGCTCAAGCGCGCCCTTCCTCTTCTCTTACGATGATAGGTATTGACAAATCGATGAGATTCATCACGGGCGTGAACCATCACTCTACCCATTCTGTCTAAGACGAGTGGTTGCTGGTCTAATCTGTGAATTGTTTCCTCCTTTTTTGCCAATGCGGCAACAGGAAATAAGCCTAATACTTGACTTTCTTCTAACATCTTGGTGATGGTTGAAAGATGAGTTTGTCCACCATCAAGCAATAACAGATCAGGCCATTCATCTTGCCTTTTTAGCCAACGCTTTACTACTTCCCGCATCATTCTCAAATCATCCATAGCATCACCTTTGACGATGTATTTACGGTATTCTTTCTTCGCAGGCCTGCCATTTCTCATAACAATGCTTACTCCTACTCTTTCATCACCCATCAATTGAGCCATATCAAAGCAAACGATATGATCAAGTCTATCCAAGCCTAGTGTTTTTGCACCATCATCCGCAGCACGCTGTTCTAGAGAGCCGCTTGCTTTTGCTGAAATGCGAGTCAATTGGATTTCTGAATTTTGTCGAGCGAGGTTTGCTAATGTAGCCAAATCTCCTCTGCTTGGAGTTCGGACATCAACTTTAGTTCCTCTTCGTTCATCTAACCATTTTTGTGTTACATCAAGAACAGGAGTAGGAGTTAGCAGCAACCGTGGAGGCTTACGATTTTGATAGTGTTCTGAAATAAACAAATCCACCGATTCACCAATATCACCACGGAAAATAAGTGGCCACACCTCCTGTCCTTTGACCACGCCTTCATCTGCATGTAGAACTACTACTGCAGCCAACTCACCCTCACTCGCGATTCCAATTGCATCACAATCTCTGTAGACTTTACTAGAAACAACATGTTGCTTAGTTGTAGCATGAACCGCTCGAATCAAATCACGTTTTACGGCGGCCCCTTCAAAATCCATATCTGCACTTTTTGCATCCATCTCACTAGCTAATTCTTTCAGTAAAGAATTCGCATCTCCATCGAGAACTCGGCGAGCAGCAGTAACGGAATCGGAATATCCTGAAGCATCAATACAAGGCCCTGAACAGAGCCCAATATGCATAGATAGACAGCCTTGAGGTAACAATTCTTTACAATCTCTAATACCAAATTGTTGTCTTAATAATTGCATTACCTGCTTTGCAGCGCCAGCATTGGGCAATGGTCCCCAACGCTGTCCTTTTTGCGGCGGATTACGAGTGTACAATATACGAGGAATTTCATGGTCGGTCAGTACTAAAAATGGATATGATTTATCATCCTTTAACCTCGAATTATATCTGGGCTTATGCTGTCTTATCAATTGTCTTTCAAGAACTAGAGCCTCTTGAGGTGTATTGGTGACAATACATTCTATATCAGCGGCAGCATCTACCAATTTTGGTATCATTGCGCGGTCGGGATTGGTTGCAAAATAACTACGTATACGCTGATTTAGTTTTGTTGCCTTTCCAACATATAGTACTCTACCTTCAGAGTTTTTGAAAAGGTAAACGCCCGGTTTTTTTGGGAGTTTTACTGTTGCTAAGTCAACTCCCATATCAATTGGTTACAGGGTGCTCACTCAAAAGCAAATCGTCAATAATTACTGATTTTCGGTTGGGACGGGGAGGGGGATGATTATTCAACGAACAGTATCTATCATAATTCGGAGGGAGAGCAATGAGGTCAACAGGCGAGGTCAAAATTCTAAGATGGTTGGGACAATTTACTCCAGCCCTTGAATCTGCTTGGGATGTCACAAGAGAAATTTCACTCCCAGGAATGGCAGAGGCCTTAGGAGTGGTTCGCTCATCCCTCAACATTCCATTAAAAAGTCTTCAAAAAGATGAATTGGTAGTGATGAGAACTGCCCATGTTATCGGCGGAGGGTCACGTAGGAGATCCGTATTTCATCTCACAATAAGCGGTAGAGAGTTACTTCAACAACTAATCGATGAAGGATTGGCTGAATCACCATTAAAAAAGGTTCAAAAACGACAAAAGGCAGGTCAAATAATAGGTTCTGCCCCATCATTGAAACCACTATTTGGCAGAGATGAATTGTTGACAACAATAACCGAGGAGATGTCCAATTCCGGTTCACTTGTAATCAGCGGATTACCTGGGATTGGGAAAACATCATTGGTTAGAACAGCGCTTGATGAAATGGCGTTAAAAGGCTTTGATATTCACTGGGCGAGTTCTGGTGAATTTACAGATATTGGAAATTTGTTAACGCAATGGGAGATTTCTGTTGATGGAGTTGAAGTCAGCGATCTCGATGCAGTTATCTCGTTATTGAATAGTAAAAAGCGAGTATTATTTATCGACGATATTCATATGATTCATCCTAGACATATTGACGTAATCGAAAAGGTATCACACGCTCTTGTAAACTCGGATGCAAAGATTCTCATGGCGGGTAGAGAACCTATGCCATTCGGTCATGACCTAACAAAAATAAAGATACCATCTTTGCCAATCGCTGATGCTACAAATTTACTTGGGGATGAGATTGAACAACAACAAAAAGAGGAGATTGCCAAGAGACTAGGGGGTCACCCTCTCGCCTTATTATTGTATGACGAAGAAGCGGGATTACCAGAACAGGGTGCGGATGTCCAACAATATGTTGAGGAAGTTGTTTTAGCACATTTGGATGATGATTTACGTGATGATTTAGATCAATTGGTGATTCTTCCGATGCCGGTAATGGCGACAAGCGCTCCCAATAGTGATAGTATTGGATTGTTTGATGAGTATGCACTTTTACGTTGGACTAAGAATGATGAGAAGATGGAAGTACAACACTTGGTTAGAAATGTGAGGCGCTCATTACTTAATGAAAAGGCGCTAATAGACTTGCATAAGAAGGCGATTTTACATTGGCAGCAGAGTGCTAATAGCGATGAAGAAAAAGTAGCATTATTGTATCATCGGGTCGCTGCAGAAGATGAAAATTTGAAGTTCCATTTCGAAAGAGAAGTCGAGGCTTTATTGCCAACTCAAAGTGCAGCGATTTCAGTTGTTTTACAAGAAGCATTGAACATCCATCAAGATGATGTTGACCTGCACTATATGGCTGCCCACGTTGCGATTCAGAGAGGTGAGTCCGAGCATGCAGAGAAACATTTACAATATTTGATGGATGATTCAAGGGGCGCAGAAATAGCCCTCTCTATTTCATTACAACAAGGCAGAATCTCCGAGGCGGATGAATTGATTAGAGATGGGTTGGAACTGGCTGAGCCAGAAGAAAAAACCCGCCTCGCTATCGCTGCTGCAAGCCGTTGCTTAGATGATAGAATTGATACAGTACATAATCCAAATATTACTAAGCAAATCAACCAATTATTGAAACATATTACGATGCCGAAGCAACCTGAAAAACGTACAGCTGTATTGATCTCAATGTCGATAATCAAGCATTCAGTGGCATTATTAGATAATAATTTTAAAGATGCTACTGGAATCAGAAAAACCCTTTCTGAAATAGGCGGTATTGACAATGGAATACTATTGGCATTAGAAATTAAAGCACAGTTAGCCGAAACGAAAAGAAGCCTAAAAAACCTTGATAAGGTAATTGAACTCGCTGATGATGCTATTGAAAAGCAACCATCAAAACTACATTCAGATGCTTTGAGAATGAGTATTGTTGAATCACTAGTAAAACTTGATATTGCTCATGCGGAAAAGATTTTCAATGACATTTCACCTCCACAAAAGAGCCATATTATCGCTGCCCAAAAACGTTTGAATGCACGATGGTGGACGATGAAATCTATTCTCAACCCAGCGATGACAATCGTTGCTTTGCGTGAAGCAATCTCATTGAACAAATCAACAGGTTGTCATCATGCAGCAAAGCAATTGACTGCAAGATTACACAAATTACTTTGATTACAATTCTGCACCGAGAAGAGTTTTTGTATCTGCAATTCCTTCTATTGGGCGTATCTCTTCAACAATACATCGTGTAAGAGAGAATTCATCTTCAGATTGAATTCGTGCAATGAGGTCATATTCACCGAATAACATCCAGCGAGAAGTAACTAATTCGATATCATCAAGTTTGTCTCGAACATCTTGCTCTTTTCCAGGTATAGTCGTAATTAATACAAATCCAATAGCCATATTATCACCTCAGTTCTCCACCGCAATCAAAGTTTGAGTCTCACGAACACCTTTGATTTGACGGAATTCTCCCATCAACATTGAAGTTAGATTTTTTGCTGAATCAGCAGAGACACGAACTAGCATGTCAAACTCGCCATATAGTGCATGAACTTCTGCAACATTAGCATGATTGGTAAGTGCGAGATATACTTCTCTCTCGCACGATGGCTCGGTTTTGAACAGTACAAATGCTTCGGGCACAAATCTTCCACCAACAACTTGGTCTTATCAATTGCTCTTTGTTGAATTGTAATTTTGGATGATTATTTTGATATCAACAAAGGGAACTATTGAAATGCTATTTCATCCGGACTAGTAGCATGTTACATGCAAGTCGGGCTCAGACTA
>JAPKFC010000014.1 GCA_028821785.1 Candidatus Poseidoniaceae archaeon
ATATGTATCTAACTTAGCTCGGCAATTATTAGTACCAAACACAGCTTGACAATCGTCATCTTGTTGTGGATAAGTCAATTCTGCAACTACTTTACGAATGGTATTTCCTGCATCTCGGTCATAAGAAATTTTGACATCAAAGTCAAGTTCAACACCCTTTCCGGAAGTATTTCCTCCCATCTCAAAGTCTGACCATTTAGCAGCATAAGAGACATAGATTTTGATTGTATCAGAATCAACTAAGCCTTGGCTATTTACTATGTTCAATTTTACTTCGTATTCGCCCGGTTGAACATCATTCCAACTTACCGACACACCGCTCAAATCGACATCATTTTCAGCATCCCCGTCATTATCAGCATCAACATTTAGATCTAAGTCCCAATCATAATCTGGAATATATTCGTTAGGATCTCCTGCATCTGAATTAGATGCATCTAGTGAGATAGTCGTTGTTTCTGATACATCTCTATCAGATTGACTTTTATCGTAATGACACATCCACACTACTATTTTTGTGGCTTCATCGATTTCATTGTCTTCGCAATCCTCAGCGTCATTATACTGAGTGATTTCGGCTATTGGTGCGACTGCTGTTGCATCAACAATGGTTAAATTTCTAACCTGTTCTGAAGTTCCAAATCCATCTGAAATTGTCAATATTACCATTTTTATTCCGGCTGAATCATAAGACCATTCGGCGGTCTTTCCTGTTTTATCTACCGAGGAGTCGCCATCAAAATCCCAACGGTATGTCAAACTTCCATCGGCCGGAGTTGAACTACTGGCATCAAACGAGACAGAATCACCGACTCTGATATTTTCATTGCTTGATGAAAAACTGAAAACTGCAAATAGTTCACCTGAAGAGGTGCTTTCTTCCTCAAAAATACAGCCTGATAAACCGACTAATAACATCATGAAAGCCATCAAAACTGGGCCAAATTGTAACTTCATCATTTACTTGCTAAGCCTGCTGTTTGAAAAGCCCTTCCTTCCCAAGTACGCTTTAGAAGGAGAATAGTGAGGTTTGGCGGTTACCCGCGACTAATTCTTTGGCACTCCAGCCAAATGCCTCGGTAATTCTGCCGATTGCAGCTGCAGTTCGTTCTGCATAGAATATCTCATCATACCCGCTAATGCCACCATTTTCTTCACCCTCAAGCCATGGCTCTACATTCATTGGCCTATTACTAGCATCACTTACAATATAAGCAACTTTCATACCAGGAGTAAATCCAAGACCCTTTTCTATCAAAGCGCGAGCGATTCTAACTTGTGCCATAGAATCTGGATTTGCATAATGTTTAGTAAAATCGATAGAGCCATCTTTATTCAATTTTCCTTTACACGATTTTGAAAGCACTAATTCTGAAGCATCGACTTGTTTGTTTTTTACCGCTTGAACTCTGCTTAATGCGTATTGTACCAACTCCTCACCCTCATCGGCTAGAGCGAAATTAAACATTTGTTTCATCGTATCTCGCAGGTAAGAAAATGTATCTGTCCTTTGAGTTTCATAGCCCCGAATTAACATTTCTTCACTCGGCCAAACCACTTGACCAACGTATCTTTTCTTAGCACCATGGCTAAAAAATACAGATAAGCCTTTTTCAAATTCTAATACTGCTGAATCTTTGCTAAAGCGTTGCGCTATGTCTAATCCAAAGGTGATCATTGCTTGTTTTGCATTATTCCAATTTTCAATCTCCGCTTCGGTTGAATCTTCTTTCAAAACTGAAATTGCGTTTTCATCAACCGGTGAACGAACAAATATTGAATCGGTATCGGAATAGACTACTGAATGTTCTTCTTCTTCTAAACTGGCGATTATCGCTTTGATATTATGACGCGCCCATGCGGTAATTGATGAACCTAAATCGCGATGAGTAAAACGATAAAATCCTGATGCGAAAACTCCGTAAAAAGAATTCATTAGAATCTTTACCGCATATTGCATAGAGTCATGAAATTGTAAGGCCTTGTCATCTTGATTGGCTTTAGCGGCCACCATACCCGCTTTATGTTCATCTCTTTGCGCCATTAAATCTTCTAATAACAACGGAACTAATCCTTTACGATTATCTTGATGAAGGAATTTTGCACCGGTGGGTGCAGTATGAATCAAGTCACCTTCTAAAGGTTGAATGTCTTGATTGGAGTCAATTCTTGTGGTATAGCATATATTGTGGCCGATCATAATTGAAGGATACATACTTTTGAAATCCAGCACCGCTATCCATGGATGTAAACCCGCTTCAACATCGTGAACATATCCACCTGTAATTTGACCTTCTTTGGCATCTGCTGAACCAGTTAATGGTATTGCAACATTCTTTGAATCGGCTAAACGAATAACCAAGGAATCGATTAACTGACTTGTGCTACCATTGGCAGCGGTGTCAAAATTAACCTTAGCAACACTGGCAACCGCTTCCTTACGGCGAATTACTTGTATTGCGTTTAGAATATCTAATGGTAAAGCTGCATCTCTGATACAATATTCAAGAACTTCATCTGGCCGATTAGCCCATTCAACATCCATATTTGATGCATCAATATCCATTTTATGGCGTTCATCATCATCTGGAAATAATAACTTTGAGACAAAACTTAGAGTTTCTCTTTGTGGCTTGAGTGCAATTCTTGCTTGCCACCAACAATCAACTATTGCTCTCCCTGCTAGATTCCAAGCACGGTTGGATTGCCGTTTCGGCATTAGCCCTGTTCTAGTTCGCTTCAACTCCGATTCAATTTGAGGAACTCTTCCCCAGCCTAATAATTGGGCTCTTTTTCTCCATTCTATTTTCTTGGCTAATACTTCAGTTCTCTCAAATAGCCGTGGTAAATCAAAATTGTCAATATTGTAGCCGGTAATAATATCTGGATCATTTGCTCTAACTACAAGAGTCATCTGTTCAAGAATATGAGACTCTTTGCCAACGAATGTGAATTGTTGCCGCGTACCATCTTGCATATTTTCAATCCAAGCAGCACCACATAGTACAGTATTGTGAGCAATGCTGGTCTCTAAATCAAATGAAAAGACCTTGAAGGGGACAGGGAATGGTTCTGCTGCTATCAAATTGGATAGATTACAACTAACTGTAATATCAACCGGATACCGGCCAACTCCACCCGCTTCAATTACCGCATTCATTCGGCTACCATCTTCATCATCAGCACTTCTTTCATCGATTAATTGTCCTTCAACAGAAACATGCATTCCTAAATCCAAATCCAAAAATATTCGATTCAAATAAGGAATATCTCCTGAAAAAATACTCCAGCCTTGCTGTTGTAATTTTTTGCGTAACTGGGGAACGAGGTATGGTTGTTTGACTTCTATTTGCCAAGTTGGCCTCATACCCAAGTCTGTTAATTTCATTACAGGGCCTTTACAACTGACAATATCTGCGTGCGCCTCCAGACTACGAAGTCTATTTACGAGGTATTCAGGTAAGTCTTCTTCTTCATCCAATGGCGCCAAACTCGCCACTTCAAAAGTTGGCGAAAGGCCCTCTATTAGCAAACAAATAGATTGTCCAGTTTTACTGCGACCAAATAACTCTATCACTGTCCGGGGGATTGTTTGGCCATCCTCTACAACCTCAGTGGAATGATAACGGCCACTGATAATTCCGATGTCGCCGTGCCAGGTCATAGACTCCCCCAACAACCAAAACGGCGCACAGTCCTTCAACCCACCCCTGCGGGTATATCTGCAAACTTTTCCTCATCCAACATATTGGCAAAACGGCCACAACCCTTGAAAGGGGTCTATGCTCCCGAACAAATGTGGGCTTGGTGAAATTATGAGTAATGATATCGATTGGGATAGCCTGACATTTTCTTTAACACCAACAGATACAATGTATTTGACAGAAACTGAGCAAGATAAGGCTTGGATGCCTGGAGATTTACGCCCATATGGAAATATGTCAATTTCTCCAGCCGCTGGTGTTCTAAATTACGGCCAAGGCTTATTTGAAGGGATGAAGGCATATCGAACTGCAAACGATAGAGTTGTATTTTTTAGGCCTGAAGAAAATGCTAGGAGAATGCAACGAGGCGCTGACCGTTTGAAAATGCCACCTGTTCCAGAATCTATATTCATAGATGCTGTTGAACAAGTAGTTGCAGCTAATTTGAAGTGGATCCCACCTATGGGTAAAGGCGCACTTTATGTGCGCCCATTGCTAATGGGTTCAGGACCTGTTCTGGGAGTTTCACCCGCTCCATCATACACATTCTTGGTTTATGTGACTCCAGTAGGGCCTTATTTCAAAGGCGGAGTTACTGCGATTGATTTACTGATTTCAGAAGAATATCACCGTGCTGCCCCTGGTGGCTCTGGTGGCGTCAAGGCAATTGGAAATTATGCTCCTGGAATGATGCCAAGCAAGAAAGCGAAGGCTGCTGGTTACTCTGAAGTAATCTATCTAGATGCTGAAACACATTCCTGTATTGAAGAAGTCGGTGCTGCTAATTTCTTCTGTCTAAAAGATGGGATATTGTACACTCCTGAATTAACTGGAACAATATTGCCAGGTATTACTCGTGATTCAATTATAAAATTGGCTCGAAATAATGGGATGGAAGTAATTGAAACAAAAGTAACTGCTGAATTCGCAATGACCGCTGATGAGGCTTTCTGTTGCGGAACTGCTGCGGTAATCTCCCCCATCGGTTCAATAACCAAGGGTGAAAATAAAACAGTATATGGTAATGGAATTCCAGGCGAGATTACAACTACTCTTTACGATCAATTAACTGGCATACAAAGTGAAACTTCACCTGATACATTTGGTTGGTTGCACGAAGTCCCTACAAATTGAATTCAGTTCTTGAATCCTCTTTTCTTGAAACTCTTCTTTTTAGAAGGTTCTTTGTTGGACTGGCGGTTACTTCCTTTTCTTTGTGAACGTGCTCGGCGGTCACCTGTTTGTGGACCTCTTTCTTCTCGGTCTGCCTGTGCTTCTTTCAAGTCGCGTTGCATCTGGCGCCATTCGCCACCAATTAATTGTAAAATTTCTTCTTTTGAATTTGCACCGATGCTCTGCTTGGAACCAACTCTGGAAACCCACAATCTTCCTTCACCAGCATGAGGGCGGCGTGGGTGATTAGTCCCTTCCTCGCGCTTGATTTTACGGAGTCCTACTTTTCTTGCTGCAAGAAATAATCCTTCTAAATCTGGTTTGATTACCGATGCGTCTTTTGGGACACGGCGACCTTGGCGACGTGAGATTTTAGCATTAAAATAACCTGGCCAGATACTGAGTCTGTCTGGGTTGTGTTCCATCATCTCACCTCACTGGGGTAATGCCCCATCATACCGGTGAGGATAACAGGGTTATCAAATCATTCAAGAAGGATGCCGTTGATTACGCCATCTTTACCTGGACGAGAAGTAATACGTGCACGACCTTTGTCGGTTTCGATAATTGCTCCCTTGACCAGAATGTTTCTACGAACATAGTTTGGATTAGATTGGTTCTCAACTACTGAATGGATGATCCCCTTTGTAGTCTTTCCAGTTTTGGTGTCATTTAGAGAAACTCGGTTTTCCGACATGACACGAACCATGATATTTCCACCGGTCTTTCGGTAGATTTTGCGCTTTGGTTCGCCAACTAATGCGAATTGCTTTTCGGTCGAGATTTCAGTAGAACGCTTGCTGCGAGCCTGAACTAGACGACCACCTGAGGGTTTGCGACGAGAGACTCCATGCCATTGTGCCATAATAATCCAATCCTTACGACTCCATCCGACCGGCCAACCATATATGAAAGCAACCCTTAGATACAATTCGCTTCAAAGCGCGATACTGAACGGCCATCTATCGTCTGCAATATTGCAACTAATCTGTCTCCAGCATGTAGTTGCCCAACTCCTGCAGGCGTACCTGTGAACAAGTAATCGCCAGGGCAGACCGGTGCCCACTGCTGGAGTGCAACCAGTTGCATACTCGGAGTAATACTCATTTGTGAAAGAGGTGCTTGCTGAACAACCACTCCATTTACTGTTAAGATTAGAGCCAGTCCTTTTTCTTCATCGACCATTGAATGCATATCATCTGTCCAATCAGAAAACGGACCAATCACTGCACTGCCTGTGAAACACTTTCCTTTGGCCCAAGGTATTTGTTGTTCTCGACATATTGATTGGGCAGCTCTATCGGTCAAATCCAAACCAACTGCTACTGCCTCCGGTTGGAGATTATTTCCCAAACGAATTATGCATTCGATTTCATGATGTACTTCTCCAGGGTGCTGTGAAATTTGTAATGGTCCTTGTCGGGTGATACAGTTTTGCGGTTTGACAAAAAATACCGGTTCTATCGGTTGCTGATTACCAAGTTCTTCAGCGTGTTTAGCAAAAGTTCGGATAGTACACCATAGTGCCATAACCCTGCCCAAGACAAAACGCCAAATGAACAAGTTGGTAGTGCTAAGGGTCAAAAGTAGTAGCCTATAGCATTCATTGATGGCAAAGGAATGGCATATCAAAAAGCGACGCCCAGTCCGCAGAAAACAAATCGCACCTTTGTTAAAAGAATTAGAATCTGCCCTTGGTATTGATTTGGCAGTTGATGGCGCTTTCCTTGAAATGGCTGAATATGGTCCTTGGCAAATGGTCTTTGTAGACAAAATAGCCAAATCGGTTGAATTAAAAAATGATGACGGAGAGCGCTTCGCATTTTTGACTCTGCGAGGATTTTTAGAACATTCTGATTCTGCAAAATGGGTCAATGTCGATCATGGTGCAATCCCATTCTTGATGAATGGTGCGGATTGTATGGTAGCTGGAATTCAAGATGCTGACCCGAGTATCGAGGTTGGTGATTTAGTTTGGATTCGTGATATGAAACATAAACGCCCTCTTGCCATTGGTTGGACAACCATGGATAGTTCTGAATTAATTGCTTCTAGTAAGGGGAAGGGAGTCAAAACTCTTCATTGGGTTGGCGATGAACTTTGGGATATGGATAGTTGAGTAAGTATCAAGAAGTACCGGTGTAAGCAAGTGATATGCAGGGCCGTCATCTCATCTCAATGTTGTTGATTGTCACTCTAATGTTCCCATTGGTCGCCGGTTCATCATTAACTGGAGGCGTTGATAAAAACCCGGATGAATCAGAAGTACCTTTCTCAATCGTTGAAAGAACGAACCCTAGCATCGATGGCAAAGATTGGAACTTTGAAATTAGAATCGATGATGATGCGTATGCAAATGGAACTACTCTTTCCATTACCACACAAGTATGTACTAACGATGGCGTGTGTGACCCACCAGTCTCACATGAAATTGAGCCAAGGCGAAACTATGCGATCTCCATCACCCCTCCTTCTGACCACACATATGTTAACTGGAGAGTCACTGCTAATTACGAAAACGGAGAGAAGGAAAACTTTCCTCAAGGAGACTGGTTCAAAACATGGTCATCTTGTTGGTTTAACGAGGGTGCATGGGGTGGTGTAGATTCCACTGGGGATGGATGTGAAATTGGTGATGAAGGTGGCATACTTCCCGGATTTGCATTACCGACTATACTAGGGTCTATTGTAATGGCAATCGCGTATTACCGTCGTGATTAATTGAGATATTCTACTAAACGTTCAACGAAGCGTCGCTGCTCGTAATTCCAATTTTGCATTACCACTGAAACACTTGACTTGTCTTTAGATAGATTACCATCAACAAAACCAACTTGTGTTAAATCACTATTCACCAATGGTAAATTCTCCCCATTACATTCTAAAAGTAGTCCTTTATCTGTCATTGTTGCTGTTCCAAATGAAAATGTTACTTTGTTATCGGATTGCTTTGTTTTGACCTGTCCGGCTTTCAAAAAGCGAACAAGCGCATCCAACAATGAATTCACATCTACATCTTCTTCGATCGCCCCTGAGCCATAGGCGGAAAGGAATTCTAGTTCTGTAGAGTTTTGTTCTATGAGGTGGTCTAAACCGCGACCAATTTTCTCTTCCACAATAATCACCTCACAATGGCCCCTGAATAAGGTTCCAACCAATCAATCTTCCATCGCTTGCATCTGCAACTAAAGAAAGATGATTAGACCATTGTCCGGAATCCCATTCACGCGACATGTCAACCGTAGTTGCGCCACTTGAACTATCAACAAAATTATTGAGGATTGAATTTAGCCCGCTATCTGGGACCATTACCAAATATCCTATTCTTGTCTCTGGATGATAATCTCCACCTGTGGTGAAAAATTTGTCATTTCCAGTTAATTGTGGGAAACGAGAGTTATCGATTAAGCGTTCTTCCATCATACTGAGATTCAAGACGCTCGGAATGGAATTACGATTGTGTGATATTTCTTCATCATATGCTCCTTTGTCAAGATAATTACAATTCTCTTCGCTGGCTTGACCGCTTATTGAAAATTTAACCCAACCTGCAGTATTGTCAGTCGCCACCCATGATACATTCCAGGTAGTCGCGCCATTTGCCCTTTCATCGATTGCTCGCCAGATATAACCGCCATCGTTCAATGCTGCTGTTGCTCCGCTTATCTCACCTGAAAAATAGTCTAAACATTGAATTGATTGTTCTAAATTGTAGCCTCTTTTATCTGATTCATCTGGTAAGTGGTTATCTGACTCACCCCAATCAATTAAATCATCACTGCTTGGTTTGAATTCATTTGCTTGAGGCCGGTTATCGTAATTCTTACCCAAATCAAGTAATTTAACACCTCTCTTGAGAGTGATACGATCAAAGGTATGGTGGATTTCTAATTCGCCATCAGGCAATACATAATCCCCTAGTAGTTTTGAAGTTGTAGAGCAACCTGCTCGATTGGAATCGCTTCCTGAAATTACTACATCTACTGTTTGTTTAGCAACCCATGGACTGTCTTCTCCAACCCAAAGGGTCATCGAAGCAGAGCCAAGACAATATGCTTCCAAGTCATGATGAGTTGCGGTGATTTTCCACATAGGGTCATTACCAATTTCTTCAATACCGATAACTCTCCAATCCCATCCAAGGTTAGAGCCAGTCGCGTCATTATCAATCAAATCATTGGCAAATAATTCTTTGACTTCAACCGGTTGCGAAAGCAAGGCAAATCCAGGTGCTATTGTTTCTAGTCCACCGAACAATGAGCCAACCCCATAAGACATCGCATTGCCTTGGTAAGCATCATCTAGCGTTACGCTCCATTGAATCTGATTAGCAATAGATGATTGTTCTCTTAATTCTGTCCAACTTGTTGAGGTCAATTCTGAAGAACCACTAACGCTGGCAAATGTGTCGGAACAGGCGTTTGAACCCGGAATTGATGAACGTAAGTGACGTTGTACTGTAAATCTATCAAAGTCAAAAGAATTGGTTGATTCAACGGCAAGCCAATCAGCACCTTGGCCACCACGCACTGAGACGGCGCCTAATCTATCCAACGAACTTTGTGAAGATAGTTCATCTGCGCCACCTTCAATAATAGAAGTTTGACCCATTCCAGAATATTCTAGACGGATTTTACATATCTCATCTTCAGTCTCTATATGGTCTAATACTAAATCTAAGAATCCTTCAGTGGCAATGAATTCACCTTCTGAAATTGAATATTTCATCTCGTCACCATATTTTAGAGGGTCCCCTGTAAATGGATCGAGTTGATTGTTGATGAACCACCAACCTCCAGCTGCAAGCATCATTGCAGTTAGTAATAAAGCAGCAACTTGTGGACGTCTGATAATATCAAAAAGAGTTGCTGGCTTGAGATTCCCCTTTGATTTACGAGGAATTGGAGCTGGTTTTTCCTCCTCTGGTTCATCGATGAGATCTGCATCAAGAATCTCGGCATCGATGAAATCCTCTTCTGCAAATTCTACATCTTGTAAAATTACTTCACCTACTTCAGAATCATCTTCTTTGGGAGTTAATGTAGATTCATCTTCCAATGACATTACAAATTCTTCTTCGACTACTGCGGGCTTTTTTTTCTTGGAGGCTTTTGCCTTAGTCGCCTTCTTTACAGATAGCCCAATTTTACTTCTATCGAGTCCAAACTCTAGTAACCTTTCAATCAAAACACTTTTTTTGCCTGTAGTTGATAAATCATTCAAAATGCATAAGGCCTTCAATTTGGCAACCGTCAAAGAGGATGTCTCTTCTACCACCATAATGAACTCCAAACCAATGGCGCGCATTAATCCCTTTCAAGACCTGCCCTTGTTGGGTCAATTAAATGGCCATTCGCGAAGGGTTGTCAAAAAGGCAAGGTTGCTAATTGAAATCGGCAATAAAGGTGCTATCATTCTTCGTAAGCACTGAATGAACCATCTTCTGATTTGACATAGACTGATTGTGCATAGGTGCCATCAGCGTGTATTTTGAAATAATAACCATTATCGGTTTCTTCGAATCTTTCACCGGTGTCCTCAGTTACTTCTTCAGCAACTGGTTCACTTTGTTCTACTTCTGCTGGTGGAGCGTCCGGCGGACCAGATGTTGGCCCACTTGTAGGGCCGCCTGTTGGCCCTGAAGGTGGTGCACCGGCAGGTCCTGCTGCGATTTTATCCTTGGAAATTTCGGATAATACTTTGGATTCGGTCGTTTCATTGGTGCCTTCTAGCATAGAGCGCACTGTTTCACCATGCTTCTGAGCGCCGATAAAGGCAAAGATTGAGAGGAATAAACAGCATAATCCAAGCACTCCTGCGAATATTTGGTTAGGCCACATCTTTCCGTTAACTTTCATATCAGAATTAGCATCACCAAGATTATCTCCATTAGAATCTACATATTGAACTATCATGCAATAAGCAGCAGGGTCAACATCAAATTCAAAATCGTATGTTGCACCTGCACTTGGGGTGGTTTTTGTCACCTGATAATGATGGGTATGGCCGCTTCCATTCCTTGCCACTGGGGTAAATTCTCCAAGATTACTTTGGCAATCATCCGCTTGTATTAGATAGGCGCCAAGTAAAACTCCGGCCTGTGCTGGAGGATTGATTACATCGATTGATATCGTAACTGGTACATCTGTAAAATCATCACCTGGAATTGGCAATCCCCAAATATATCCAACATCCTTCTCCGCTGAATTGGTAAAATCATCGTAATCCGCTCCAAACGGCATTGGGAACAATGCAAAACCAAACAAAATTGCTGCGATCCCCAAATACATGAACACATTCCAGCGAGCCCGTTTTAATGCCGCCTTACGTCCATCTAATGACATGTCTTCTAGTTGCTCATCCATGTCTTCATCGACAGCAATCTCGTTGGCGAGTTCTACCTGCTCATCGTCGGTCATATCCGTTGCCACATTATCCAAGCACTTGAAAGAAACGGAAAGTCAACTAACGCAAGAGGCGATGGGCTCAATAATGAGGTCTATTTGCGAGTAACATGGGAATTCGTGTTGCTGTGCTATCACGCGGACCCCGTTTGTATAGTACAAGAAGATTGGTTGAAGAGAGTAAAAAGCGGGGAATTGAGGTCGAAGTTGTAGACCCAATGAAATTCTCCCTTTTCGTTGCAAATGGTGATATCAACGTCACGTACAAAGGTGAACCATTCGCTTTTGATGCGATAATTCCCCGAATTGGACATTCCATCACAAAACATGGTGTCGCAGTTTTACGACATTTGGAGCAATTGGATGTATGGACTGCAAATACTGGACAAGGGATATTGCAAAGCCGTGACAAATTACACGCCAGCCAAATTCTTGCACGAAACAATATTCCAGTTCCAAGAACTACCTATGTGCGAGACACATTAGATATTGAAGCCGCTATTGAATCGGTCGGCGGTCTACCTGTCGTCATCAAGGTGACTTCAGGAACACAGGGGCAAGGTGTTTTCTTGCGACATACTCTGCACGAAGCAAAGAATCTAGTTCAAGGATTGTTAATGACTGGGCGTTCAATTTTAATTCAAGAATATATTGCAGAATCACATGGCAAAGATATTCGAGCCCTAGTCGTTGGTGACAAGGTAGTTGCTAGTATGCGTAGAAAGGCAAGGGGTAGAGAATTTAGAAGTAATTACCACCTTAATGGAACGGTAGAAAAGGTCGACCTGCCTGACGACATCGCAGAGGTTGCTTGTCGTGCAGCCCGCGTATTAGGGTTACATATCGCTGGAGTGGATCTGCTTGAATCCGACCAAGGTCCGTTGGTTCTAGAAGTAAATTCATCACCTGGCCTAGAAGGAATTGAAAAGGCTAGTGGAGTGAATGTCGCTGGTGAAATTGTTGATTTCGTCACTTCTGAAGCTTCATTCTCTAAAGTCGATTTGGACCAATTAATGCGCACTGTCCCTGGCCAAGGAATGATGTCTTTGCAAATTAGAAATCATCCGGATCTCGTTGGAGAAAAATTGTGTGACCTTTTCAAAACTAGTGTGGATGTTCCTGTTTTCGCATTGTCAAGGGATAATTCCTTGTTATGGAATCCGGACTCGGAATTACAATTAAGATATGCCGATGTTCTAATTTGCTATGGAGAACTTACAGAACTTCGCTCTTCTCTTAGGCAAGCGATAGGAGAAATTCCGAACGAGATTGATACTGAAGTTGATCAAGAATCCTAAGTTGACTTGGAAACAATAACAAGTAATAAGCATTAATTGCGACTAATTTACGATTAGTTAATACAGCGTTGCCAATATTATCCGTCAAACTGTATAGTGATATTTGCTGTTAGCGCGCGGTGACTTCTTATGATAGGCCACTGTCCTCTTTCATGCTCTTAGGAGCAAATGGGATGTACGGCCGCTTCGGCGGTAGGCGAATTTCGCCAAAAAAACGAGGAGGAAGAGAGATGCGGTCACGCAAAGCAATAAGACCAAGCCAACTAAGGCTTGATGCTGAATCTCTTAGCCTTCCAACCCGATTAATTCACTTACAAGACCTAGATTGGATCAGTTGTTATCAACAGCAATTACGTACCGAAAATAAGTCTGAAAATACTCGACGCAATTATATGTGTCATCTTAGAAGTTTAATCGAAACTACATTGCCTGGAGAACAGGTATTATCACAGCATGATTATGATTTTATGACAATTCTTGAATTGGCTTCACGAATGGAGCCATTGAATGGCAGAATAGACCGTTGGTCTCATTCTCAAGCCGATTTAAGACCTACAACTTTCAATGCCAAACTCGCTGCTGCAAAGCATTTATTGAAGTGGACTGGTCAAATTTGGCCTGACCATATTGGAAGAGTAAAGACTGGTAAGAGACTGCCTAGAGTATTATCTCGTAGCGAATTATCAATGGTATTGGAAGCCTCACGGTTGAGTGAAAATGCTGTTGCTTCAATTGTTGTTGTTATGCTATTAGACACCGGCATGAGAGTGAGTGAGATCTGTAATCTGGATATTGGTGATATCGATTTTGCCGATGGCTCTGCTAGAGTTAGAGAAGGAAAGGGCGATAAAGACCGACTCGTATTATTCACAGATAGAACACTGGAACGAATCAAAGCCTGGTTGCCGGTAAGAAATGAAAGAGCCGCTACAGATGAATTAGCATTCTTACTCAATACTCGTTGCAGAAGATTACAACCTCGTGGTGTTCAAAGACTGATGGATGACTTGGCTGTTGAAGCATCTATCCCTAAAGGAAAACTAACACCCCATGTATTGAGACATAACTTTGCTACCGGTTTGCTTGAAAGAGGGGCTGATTTGGTTTCTATTCAACGATTACTGGGCCATTCCAGCATAGCAACTACTAGGAATTACTTGGAGATTTCAGACCAAACACTGCGCGAAGTATACCATCGCGCTCAAGCAACTCGTAAAACAATTGAAGCTGAAGCTGCACAACAGCAACATGATGTTGAGGAATTAATTGAAACAACGCCTTCTACCAGTTCACTGGGAATTTGATTCAATTACGCTTTTGTTTGCGCTTAGAAATTGATTTAGGACCAAACCATTCTCTGTGTGGGCGGATTTCTTGGCCGGAGTGTCCTACTATTGGGCAATACTTTCCAGATCGGCAACGAGAGCAATTTTCTTTTGCTGGCAATTCTACCGCCTTGCGAAGTCTTCCGTACTTACGCCTCGGCATGAATAGACAACTAAGCCAAACGGCTTTTGTTTATTGCGATTGATTGGAGATGAAATCAACGTTTCTTCAAACGCTTCATCCAATCGAACTGGTCAACACTCTTTGGAACTTTGATGGTTCCACCTTTTCTTCCAGTTTCGTTAGCGACATTCTTCACTTTGCTAACAGTGGCTTTGGCAATCTTACTGATTTTCTTAGGTGTTGCTTTAGCCGCTTTCTTAGCCTTGGTAGTGGTTTTCTTTGCTGAAGACTTTGCCGCTGTTGCTACTTTCTTAGCCTTAGCAGGAGCCTTCTTAGCAGCCGCCTTAGCCTTAGTAGTGGTTTTCTTTGCAGCCGCCTTAGCCTTAGTAGTGGTTTTCTTTGCAGAAGACTTTGCTGCTGTTGCTGCTTTCTTAGCCTTAGCAGGGGCCTTCTTAGCAGCCGCCTTGGCCTTGGTAGTAGTTTTCTTTGCAGCCGACTTAGCCTTAGTAGTAGTTTTCTTTGCTACTGATTTTACCTTATTTGCGGCTTTTGCAGCGGTGATGGCTTTACCCGCAATCGCTTCACTCAAACCTGCCTTTTGCAAAGATTTGGTGGAAGATTTGGCTAACTTGGCAACGCTATCAATCTTTGCAGCTACTAATTTTTTTGCAGATGCAGCACTTACATTAGGAAGTGCAGATAAATTACCAGATTTTGAATCAGTTCCCTTAGCAGCCATAGACTCACCTATGGCAATGGAAAACAGCGCTCACACTTCAATACTTTGATTCGATTCAAATTCACAACCGTTGAATTGATTGCCTATAAGCCAACACATAGGACATATGAGAGAGGTTCTTGGTGTTGATTCGAGTGTACTCTTCGCCCAGGTTAAAAAGGCCACCTCCGACCACAAAATAGAACCTGAAAGTAATCTATTACGAAGTAAACATTTCCATATGGGTAAGCCAGTATATCTTGGAGATGTAGCAATTCGCCTACTTTCGCAATTATCTCAGCCAGACACTCCATTTTTCATTCAACCACCCTCGTTTAACGAACAGATTTGGCGATTTACATGCAAAAGTAGTTCCTTATCTATTTCAGTTGAATCTATTTCATATTGGGGTTTCGGGCTATTCAATTCCGGATATCTAAACAGAATTGAAGTTACTGGACCACTACAGGAGCGAGCGAAAGTTTTCTTTGACTTAGTGGCCACGTTATCGCATAATCCTTGGGAGTTTTCACATCGGCGCAGTGCTAGAAGAGTGATGCAAAAAGAATCTATTTCACTCGAGGAAAATGAAAAATCTTGGCGTTACCTAATACAAGTTGCATCTTCTAATATGGAGGAGCAAATTTCGATTATGGCTGAACGTGCAAGTATGGTTGAAAAACGGATGACATTGAATAAGGATGTCAAAAATTGGAATCAACAAAATGCCAATGCTTCACTACAAAGCGCGTTGCATGATTTGGATGTATCTAGAGCCGCTCATGCAGATGACAACTCTCCTGCGGTCAGCCGTGCGCTGGCTAGAGTTGAGGCCTCTTTGATCAGTGCAGACCCAGCAACACAACTTGAAACAAGTGATGAGATGCAAGAGCAATCCCAGGTGGATGGGCAGATTTTGCAATTCGGAGATGCCGTTATTGATGAAAATGTGGATATTGTAGACTTATCCGAAAATACTGACGAAGATGTTGAATTAACCGCTGAAGACGCCATTATTAGTGATTTGTCACAAAGATCTGAAGAAGAATAATTACTTTTTCATTCAATTAACTTGCGGGTCGTGTTGATAAGGGGGTGGCCACTCGCCCACATTGATTACAATGGCTGCGAAGAAGAAGAAGTCCGATGGCAGTGGTATCCAGCAAGCCGCTGGTTTAATTCGTTATTTCGATGAAGAATCTGAGCATGCTTGGAAAATTACCAAGGGTCAAGTATACTTTGCTTGTATCTCAATCTCTGTATTCTTCTACCTTGTAAATCAAGGCGTACTACAAGCAATTTGGAATATTTTTGCTTGATTTGAGCATTGCTTTTAGCAATTGATGATTTTACAAAGGTCTGATTAGAACTATCTTTCCTTCTTTAGAAGCCATTGCTTGAGCAACTTGCATTGCGGTTTTCATACCCGAAGTTGCGCCGATCGTTTTCGGTTCACCTTCTTCGTGAATTATCAATCGGTGAGTTAGATTGTAAAGAACGCCTTCTTCGATTCTTTGGAATACCCAATGTTCATTTTCAATGGTCACCATTGCTGGAACATCTGAAAGTGGACCCATTGCCTTACCAATTGTTGTGGTCCTAGCCGAAAGACCTTGTAAGTCTCTAAACGGTTTCCAAGTTCTTCGCCTTGCTGGCTGTTGTATACGCCGACTTCTATCTATGCCTTCTCTAAATGCTCTTGTCATCTTAGGGTCCCATCCCTTGGAGTTGGTTAACTCCAATCTCTGAGCCAATCTGTTACACTAATAAGAAGCGCGACGACATAGCAGCCGCGAATGGTGATTACAGTACCCTCATTAACTAATTCGAGCACACGATTATGCGCTAAGTGATTGTTGTTTACGCATTTGATGCAATAAAACAGAACTCAACAAAAGAGGAATTATTGGCATGCAGAACCATATTACGAATAATTGATTTCCTGGTTGCTGAAGAATTCTTGGCACGATAGTAAGGGAGAAAATTATTACAAAAGCCATAGAAATATACAATTGCTTTGAATTTAAACTCCTTACATCTTCCTCTACAAGCCACGGAACAACCAATGTCACTGCCAAGGAAAACCAAATAGCTGGTAATAAAATTAGTACATATGGAGAAAATGCAGCAATAAATAATGGCGACAAACTCAGTGTTAATCTTACCCACCAAAGTTCAGGTCTTGGAGTTGCATCAAATCCCATAGTCGGTAAAAACATTGAAGCGACACAAGTGGCGATTACTGCAAATACTAGCCAAATCGTCATTAATGATTCACCATTACCTGAAAAAATATCTAGCGATTGAGAAAATATTAAGGAAATTATTATCAAAAATATGAATGCTAATAGTGAAGTAAATATCAAAGATTTTGTCCTCCCATCACCGGCACCTAATTTAGAATCCAATTGTTTAGCAGGTTCTAGTATTGTTGCAAAACTAATTGCCATGTGTAAGAAGATTGAAATGAAAATAAGATGATAATAATGTTCAAGATCTAACCAAAAGTCAGCTTTCATATTTTTGATTGCATCTATTTTCATGAAAAGAATCACTGCAATTGGAAAAATAACGACCAGTTTGTATTTCGCTTTTTTAGCCAAATTAGCCAGCCCCGAGTCAACTGCCGCTATTGTGCTCGTAGCGAATAATTCGGCTGCAATAATGAGAATTGCTATTGTCAATAATGCATACCAAAGAGGACCTATGCTGTCGGTAGGCCATGTAGATTGGCTAGTTATCGATTGTGCATTTAGATATGAACTGTCGGGAAAGAAGACTGTAAATGAAAATAAAGCAACCAATGAAACGAAACTCATCACTCTATACCTGACCAATGTTCTAATGAATTGGGGGCTTTGTGAAATGCTTGGCAACTTATCAACAGATAATGAAAAAATTAACAATACCATCAAGGATAATTCTGAGAGTCCATCTCCCCTCAAGAAGGTCATCCATGCACCACCGTTCATTGCATTTGCACCTGCGTTATATTTGGCAATATCTGAATGATTAAGGTCGTTTGTTAATACTGCGATTAAGCGGTCCAATATTATCAATGTAAGGAAAATAAGCGGCAATAAATTCTGTAATGATTTCAACCATTTCCCTTTTTCAATAGCCATTTTTTCAATTATCGGAGTCATCTGCCAAGTGATGAGAGAGATGGCGAATAGAGGTACTAGCCAAGGCACATCATCTCCCAGCATAGTGTGTGGCACAGGTATTCAGCCCTTGAGCATGGCGGAAACTATGAGGTTGGAGAAGTGATGGCGCTGCTAATGGGGACTGACCGTTGGCACGATGAGGAACTCCTCGATGCAGCAAAATCATCTCCATTAGCAGGTCTTGCTGAAAGTCTTGGCTATCAAATGGAACAATGGTTAGAAGTTGCAACTACTGCTCTTCCCGAGACACTTCGAATTACATCAAATAGAAACGATAGGGCTTGGACAATACAACAAATACGGGATATGGGTGCTACTCAACTATCGTGGCTTGGTTCAGATAATGCTTTCCAAATGCCATTTGAAAGGGGTAAGGCGGGCAATCAAAATTCAAAACACATGATGACCATATTGCATGATTCGGGACGGATTACAAGACAGGAAGCTGCCAGTATGCTTCCTGTGGTATTACTGCAACCACAACCAGATCAATTGGTATTGGATATGTGTGCAGCACCAGGTTCAAAGGCCACTCAAATAGCGGAAACAATTGCACCAAGTGGTGTCGTTGTTGCAAATGAACCAGTGTCTGGTCGCCTCAATATGCTAGTTAGTAATCGAGGGCGTTTGGCACTGAGTAATATGTTGATCTCGCAACACGATGGTCGCCATTTAGGGAGAATCCCCCCTCCTGGCTTTGATGCGATAGTTGCTGATGTTCCTTGCACGGGTAATGCGACCACACGCAAAAACCGAAATCTATGGTGGAGATGGACTCCCAAGAATGGTCGCGCTTTATTCAAATTGCAAGTCGATATTGTAGCAAGAGGTGCAAGTTTGTTAACGCCTGGTGGTAAATTGATGTTGTCAACTTGTAGTATTGACCCTGTTGAAAACGAAGCGGTTGTTGCTGAATTATTACGCCAATTACCATATTTACAATTAGTTCCAATCGATGAAAGTTTAGTCCCAGGACTAACTTTACAAAAGGGAATTAGTGATTGGGGCATTTTAGATGAACAAGGCAAAGAGGTTGCCTTTGATGGAACATTACCAGAATTACCCTTGTTAAAACCAGCACATTTGTCTCCTCAGAAAAGAATTGAATTATCAAAAAATATTGATTTAGAAGAAGAATTCGATGTTGCGAAAGAACTTGAAATCGAGTCACTATTGCCGTTATGCCGTAGATTGCGCCATCAAGACAACAATACTAGCGGATTCTTTGTTGCAATGTTTGTCCATAAAAAAGATGCAACACCTGAAGGTATTGCCCGCACATTCATTCACAAACGCGCTTTACCTTCCGAATCAACTTGGCAACCGAAAATGTTAGACCATCCAAAACCGGACCGGAATTCAGTTTTCCCTGCTGCTGATGAAATAATTAATGAGGCGGTATCAAGATACAAAATAAATGACCCTGGATGGTCTTGGTGGCATCGCGGAAAAAGAACAAATATTGCTCCAGTTATGGCATATGAGAGACTCTTCATGCAAAAATGCCCGAATAAGAAAGGAAATATTTGGCCGGAAGGAACTTTTCACCCAATGAAAATCATTCATGTTGGTCTTCCTGTTTTCACTGAGAAAAAGGGCACATGGCGCACTAGACAAGAATCAATTCCTGCTATCCAACAACATATGGGTGACGTACTACTCAATATTTCGCAGCAGACTCTCAAACGATTATTACAAGGTTGGGCGCCATTGATTGAAGAATTCGTTGAAGAATTAGACATTGAAGCCCCTGAACCAGGACCTCTACTATTTGGTTGTGAAATTGATGAAGTTGAACATGTTGTTTCAGCATGGTCTGGTGCAAGAATTACCATGATGATAGACGACACTGGCAAAGATATTTTGCGGATGAAATTGGGTTTGCCTTTCATTTTTGAGGAAGAGGAAGAGTGAGGACTAACTATGATGATATCCAATACTAAGGAATATTATCATTCATTGTTAATTGCATTAGTTTGTTCGTTATTCCTATTAGCTCCGATGTTGATCTCATCTGTTTCTGCTCAAAGCGAACCAGAAGAAGTTATTTTTGCCTCGACTGCAATCCCTTCCCCTCTTGCCAAGAATATCGTATTAGTAGAACAATTCATTGAAGACACTCCTAATGCAGACGATCCCCAACAACAGGATTTATGGAGAAAATATCAGGCCAGAGATGATGTCCTCCCCCTAAGTTGGTGGAAATGGTCTGATGAGACCGGTTCTGATTGGCCCGATGATGATGCAAAGGCAAGAGCAGGGCAACTTGGAATGCAACAACAATCTCAACAACAGGCTCAATATGTATTGAATTCTAATATTGAGCAATTTCAAGATATTGATGAAGCAATACAACGAGCAAGTGATTTTTCTGTTCAAGAAGTTGTTATTGAGTTGTCTGGAGATATAATTTTGACAACAAATCAACAAGGTGAATATGAAGTCAAGATTCAAGCCGAATTCGAACCAATGGTCAATTTGAGCGATGATACAATGCTATACATTTTCCTCAGTGAAGATAATGCAGAGGACGTCCATGGAAGGCAGATTAAGAATTTGATAAGAGATATGAAGCCGGAAGTCGGTTTTTCTGTTGAAGCAAATAATATCACCAATACGACTTGGATAATGCCAAAGGAACATTTGATCGCTGCAGGTATTGATTTAGAAGAAAATCCATTGGGATGGCATTTGACTTTGGCATTCATTGGTAGCGTGGAAGGAGATGATGAAGCAACAGGCCTTCTTGCATTGTATAACTCTCCACTTCCGAACCAGTGGTCGAATCCACAATCGTCTAAGTTCTTAATGCCGATTATATTGATTATTTTTACTACGGCCATTGCATTTATCGTATATTCCAATGCCTCTATTAGAGAAAAAGGGATGCCCAAAATCAATGTCGGTTGGAAGAAAACTTCTGGCCCTGCAATAATGGTTTCAATCGAAGCAGGAAATCAAAAGGTATCGGTTACTAAACTTGAGATTGAACAACCATGGAAAAGTCGTGGTGGATTTAAACAGTTAGAAATTAAAGAAAATAGTAAATATGACCTCAATATCTCATTCAAGCAAGGACATCCAGAAGATTTGAGTTTTTCTTTGACGATGGTGATTGAGGAATTGGGTGGTTGGACGCAACATTTACGACTTTCACCACCACAACAGGAACAAGAAAATCAATTGCAAAGTGTTGAAGGCAATGAGGAATGAGCGAGGGGTTGTGAGCCAAATGGAACTTGATGATACCGACAGAGCAATTATTGCTGAATTATTACAAGATGCTCGAGCCTCTCAAAGAGAATTAGCAAGGGTGGTTGGAGTTGCACAAGGTACTATTACAAACCGGTTGAAAAGACTTGAAAAGAATGGAGTAATAAAGGGATATTCAGTTGTCCTAGACCCCGAAATGGTTGGTTGGAGTATGACGATAATGGCCGGTTTAAGAATAGAAAAGGGAAAGATGATTTCTGTTCAAAAAGTAATATCTTCAGACCCGAGAGTCTTTGCAGTATACGATGTAACGGGCGATTGGGATTCCATGGTCTTGGCGAGAGTAAAGAATCGTGCTGACTTAGATGACCTTACCAAGACGGTTTTTACGCTAGATGGAGTAACAAGATCTTTCACTCACGTAGTCCTAAACACTGTCAAGGAAGACGGCTTACCAAAGCCCGCTACTGAATAAATTCTTCAAGCCCGATTGAATTTAACGATTCAACGTATCTAGTTTCAGGCTTGAGTGCTCGCGAGAGAACTTTTCTAGCTTCTTGACTAATTTTTACATCTAAGGATTGTAATTTTACAAACAGTTTTTTTTGCAATGTTGTACCGGTTCTATCCCAATCCATCAACAATTCAAGTACCGCACCACCTTCACTACTTCTCGTGCCATAAGTCTCGAATAAATAGGTACAAAAGCGGTCTAAATCCCAACCTCTGTTCAACTGTTCAATCGTACCAGTGAAGCCAAGTTCTCTCAACGCCTTTATGTCTTTTTTACCTTCGACTATTATTGGCATTCCAAGTGAGTTTTCTTCCAATAACCTTGTCAGAGCTTGTGCTGCTAAATTGAATCGTAATTGAACGTCAGCCATACTATTCACCTTGTTGTGTTAAGGCATCATTCAATCGTGCCAATAAATCGCTTATAGTAATCGATTTAACACTGACTCTCTTAGAGCGAGATATTTGTCCAGAAACAATTTCCAAATCTCCTTTTGTCAATGATAGTGACTTGGCCAAAACATGCAAAAGTGCTTCATTTGCCTTACCTTTTTGGGCTTCTGCTTTGACCGCGACTGTTAGTTTGGAACGCCATTTATTTATTCCTACAATCCCTTGCCGACTGGAACCTGGTTGCACTTCAATGTCCAGTAAAACTCGCCCGTCAAGGGTGGTTTGAACACATCCGGATAACTCCATCACACATTGCGCAGATATGCTAGTCAAAGAACCCTTGTTATGGAGATTATTTACCCGATAATACTCTCGGTTATTATCAAATTCGGCGAGGTTTTATTCGCGCGTACTCTTTCACTAACCTCGCTTGCACAATTACGGGAAAAAGGCGTGCTGAAAACGATTAATGTGCAATGGAAATCAATATAGTTTTATGTTGGCCTCAACAAATGCTTAAAGTCGGTATCGGCGGGGGTTAGAACAAGGTGGAACAATGATTGCTGAAGACACTGTTTTCTCTGTGCTATATGATAAGTTCATGTTTTGGTCAGACATCGTAGGAATAATCACCTTTGGTGTATTATTTTACTTGATTTTACGCTACCGTGCTAAACCTGGTTCGGAGAAATTTAATCCCGACCACATTGAAGTTGGAGCGTTTCCGGTCGACAGACATAATACTCGCCTAGAAATCGCATTTTATGTCGTTCCAACAATACTTATTGTTTGGCTGACTGTACTTGCAACATCCTCTAGTTCTACCGTTTGGAATATCCCTGCTGATGAAGTCTCATTTGATGTTGATGTTGTTGGCAAACAATGGTTCTGGGAATTTGATTATGTTGAGGAATTGACTTGGGAAGATGATTCAAGGATAACCCATGTCAACGTTGAATGGCAAGACGGTTCAACCACTCTTGCTATCGATACTCTGGGCTCTTCGGCTGTTAATGCCACTGTTGTTCAAGATGGAGAAGCAACCGACTATGCAATTGACCTAGAATCTAATTCTACTAGTATTGCCCTTACAAGTGATTATTCGCTTTATCAAAGCGTCAAAGTAACCGATGCTGATGGAAATCTGCTTCACACATGGGAACATTTGCCTGTCGGCCATCAACTTTCAACCGCTGCTAGTGAACATTTGGTTATTCCATGTGATGAAGATATTGTTCTAACTTTATTCTCAAGACCTCATGACGAGTCAAATACTGTATATGCTGGAGTTCAACACGCTTTCTGGCTCCCAGAATGGGGTGCAAAAGAAGATCTTGTACCTGGTCTAGAAGGTGGAACTGTGATGACTTTCGAACCTGACAGAGTTGGGACATTTGATATTAGATGCGCTGAATTCTGTGGTTTAAGTCACTCTAAAATGGTAGGCTACATTGACATTGTCGCTAGAGATGGCGAAACGTGTGACGAAGATGTCGGAATACAACTGACTTCAGACTCTGAAGGTTCAAGTGGAGGTGAGCATTGATGCGAACAAGAGCAATAGTACTACTTGGCCTGGTAATGGTTTCATTGATTGCAATACCATCCTATACCGCAATGCCGGGTGGAATTGGAAGTCAAGCCGATAGCGGATGTACTTGTCACGGAGGCGCATCTTCAAGCACACAAGTGTTGGTTGATGGACTCCCGAGTATATTCAATGCAAGTGAAACTTATTCATTTACTGTAACAGTTGTCAATGATGATTTGACAAGAGTCGCCGATGATAACGGTAGAATGGGTGGTTTTAGAATCATCTCCAATGGTGGAACTGTTTCTTCAATCAATGAGACTTTGTCTCATGAAATGGATGGAGCACTAACTCATACAGTTGAAGCAAATACTGTCCGTCAATGGGAATTTGAATGGACTGCTCCTGCTGATTCAGAGGCTGTAGTTGATTTCACTATTTATGGAAACGCAGTTAATGGCGGAGACGGCTCTGGTGGCGATGAATGGAATGAATTCACCATGACGAGCATGGGTATTGATGCTGGCGCAGTAGCACCTGCAGCACGTTCTTTAGTAGTCCTAGTCACTTCTATTGGACTTTCATTAGGCCTAGTCCTCGTTGGATTGATGTGGGTCTTTTACAACCGTTCTCCTGAAACTTTCAGCGTTAATCGATTCTTTGCTTACATCATACCATGGCTAACAACAACAGATCACAAACAAGTTGGAATTCTATACTTCTTGTTTGGTTTCACATTCTTCCTTGTTGGAGGAGTGCTAGCACTTCTATTCCGCATTCAATTGGCTTTGCCAGAAAACAATTTCTTGACTGAAGCAGAATACAATTCATTCTTTACTTTACATGGTACAACAATGATTTTCTTAGCGGCTATGCCGATGATTGCTGGATTCATGAATTATGTCTTACCTCTACAAATTGGAGCTAAGGATTTGGCATTCCCAAGAATCAATGCAATGGGATTGTGGCTACTCGTATTTTCTGCACCACTAATTTACGCTGGTATTTGGACTGGTGATGCTGCCGATATCACATGGGTAATGTATCCACCATATTCCTCTTTGACCGCTGGCGCTCTTGGAGAATCGATGTCACAGTATGGCTCAAGTGTTGGAACTACTGCTTTCATCGCCGGTATGGCTATGCTCGGTGCTTCTTCAACGCTCAGTGGTGTTAACTTCATCACAACCGTATTCACTATGCGAGCAAAAGGTGTTGACTGGATGAAGATGCCATTGTTCACATGGTCGGTATTCGTATCTGTTTTCATGCTCTATATGTCACTCCCAGCATTCGTTATCGGAGTTTTCTTCTTATTGTTCGACCACACTATTGGAACTGTATTCTTCACCAGTGGTGGAGACCCACTACTATTCCAACACCTGTTCTGGTTCTTCGGACACCCCGAGGTATACGTTGTCATAGTACCTGCTTTCGGAATTGTTTCTGAAGTCTTAGCAACTTCGGCAAGGCGTTCTATTTTCGGTTACAAATCAATGGTCATCGCGATGGCTGGAATCGGTGTCGTAGGTTTCATTGTGTGGGGACACCACATGCTAACATCTGGTATGGACCCGATGTGGAGAGGTATTTTCATGATCACAACAATGGCTGTTGCAATTCCTACTGGTGCTAAGATATTCAATTGGTTAGCAACGCTATGGGGAGGTTCATTGGTGATGAAGGCTCATACATTGTGGGCACTCGGATTCCTAATCACATTCACTCTCGGTGGAATTTCTGGTATGTTCTTACCTGTTTCAGGACTTGATACCCACTTCCACGATTCTTACTATGTAGTTGCTCACTTCCATTATGTGTTCATCGGTGGTACTGTCTTCGCACTCTTTTCAGGATTATACTATTGGTTCCCTAAGGTAACCGGTAAGAAGTTGGATGAAACTCTTGGAATGTGGCACTTCCTCATTGGATTCATCTCATATAACGCTACATTTTGGCCAATGCATGCACTTGGAATAATGGGGATGCCTCGTAGAACTCACTCCTATACCATGGAGAGTGGCTTTGCCGAATATAACATGGTAATATCCATCTTTGCCATAATCTTTGGACTAAGTCAATTGATTCTAGTATGGAATCTAATTCGCTCTTCACGACATGGAGAACCTTGTGGAAAGGATCCATGGGGTGGATGGTCACTCGAATGGTCAACTACCTCTCCTCCACCTACACCTTCATTCGACGTCAACCCGATTCAGGGAGATATGAACGTTGAATTCGGCCACCATTCAGAAACCAGTCTCGGCGATAAGTTGTGGACTGCTAAGAAAAAGGAGGTGGATGTATGAGCGGTCACGGAGCGGATATAGAAAATTCAATTTGGGTACGCGCTTTACTATTTGCTGGAGGATTCCTTACTTTCGGAATTATTGCTTTCAGTATTCTCGGTATTGCACTGGCTGGACCTGCTCATGACGAGTACATGGATGCGGTTGAGCACTACCATCACGCTGAAGATGATTACAAGGAATCTGTTGCTGCTGGGCATTCTGTTGAAGGCGATCACCACGATGAATTATACTTAGAAATGGAAAAGGCACACCATCATGAAGTGGATGCACATTTATCTTACCTCAATTGGAAGGTTTCTGGAAATACGATATTGGTAATGAGTATTATTTTCGCTTCATTCATTGGAATTGCCGGTTTGATTAATTCACTACGAGTAGATGTTGAACACAGTGATGACGAACATGAACATCACGGCTCTGCTTCACCGATTATTTTCACCTTTGGTATCATGCTATTCATGATGGGATTCCCTGGTTTTTCAAATACTATTACCGAACTGCTAACAGGAACAGATGCAGTAATTGGTGAAATGTTAATCGGTGTAACCGGACTACTAATCATCATCATAGGTGTAGGAAATTGGTGGTGGGAAGATTTACCATTCAATGGACATGGAGAACAAATCGCTACTTCTGCACCGTTTGAAGGTGAACACATTCGCAAGGCTGGTATTTGGATCTTCATTATGTCTGAAATAATGATTTTCGCAACTTTCTTCTCATCATACCTACGTATGCGTACTGGATGGTGTACAAAGTGGGCATGGGACAATGATATGTGTGCTTCCGATGCTACAGGCTATGATATCATGACCGCTTCTGATTATTTGAGGCCAGGTGGTGCAAGTGGCACTGGAGACTTCTGGACAATGCTTCCGGGAGGAATCAATACATTTGCCCTAATTATTTCGTCTTACACTATTGTCATTGCTCTAAAGACTGCAAAGGCACATGATTGGAGTCGCCCTGATAATTTCATTACCAAGTTTATTCCACAACCAATAATGAAAATTGTTTTCCCTGACCAAAAGAGAACTGTTAGAAACTTCTTGTTCGCAACCCTACTACTAGGTTCACTGTTCATCATATTGAAATTGGTTGAGTGGTCTCATTTGGTTGCTGAAGGATTTACTGTTAGTACATCTCAAGCAGGTTCGATATTCTATATCGCAACTGGAGCACACGGATTGCACGTCTTCATTGGACTGCTCATCATGATCTATCTTGTCTTCAAAGCTGACACTGTTGGCTATGACAAGGAAAATGCACAGGGGATTGAGTACTTTGGATTGTACTGGCACTTTGTCGATTTGGCTTGGGTACTAATTTTCCCAGCATTCTATTTGTATTGAGGTGAAGATAATGAGCGAACATGCAGTAACTGGATTAGAAAAGTGGCTTAAAGATAATACTGGAATGGACATCTATTTCTGGAATTTTCTTGTATTGATGTTTTTCACATTATTTGAAATCGGAGCAGTATTCTTTGACACAATACCTGGGACGGAGATCAGGGTCACATTGATGATGGTTTGGGCAGTTCTAATCGTTGTTGGAATCATCAAAGGATATGGCATTGCTGCATATTTTATGCACTTGAAAGGGGATCCAGGCATCTATTTTAGAACTGCAATGTTCCCAGTATTATTCGTATTATTGATGATTTTCGGAA
The DNA here is from genome assembly GCA_028821785.1 of Candidatus Poseidoniaceae archaeon. Lineage (GTDB taxonomy): Archaea > Thermoplasmatota > Poseidoniia > Poseidoniales > Poseidoniaceae > MGIIa-L1. The sequence goes on from JAPKFC010000014.1 coordinate 27,548, forward strand.
TTGGCCTATCAAACCCAGATGGTGTTGATGGACTTCCTTCATGGTGCACTCCTAACTGGGATTACGCTACTCGTTAAGCGAAGTAATAGTGAACAACTGTTAACAACAGCCTTCAAACCCCTTTGGTCATGAACAGTAGATTTGTCATTGCGGTTACGCTAGTAGCGTGCTTATTGATTTCTTCTATCCCTACTGCTTCAGCATACAAAGGACATGTTTTAGGCCGAACCGCTGTTGATGATTTCGTATTAGTAGACGATCATTCAGAAAATCGTTCTCTTTACACTCTGCAAGGCGACCTCTTGATAGTTTCATTCATCTTTACAAGATGTACATCTGTGTGCCCAGTTATTACTCAAAATCTAAAATCGGTGCAAGCGGGACTTTCATCTGATATTGCCGATGATGTTAGTATTATTTCCATTACAGTAGACCCTGCATATGACACACCTGAAGTTCTCCATGATTACGCGCACATTCATGATGTAAATTGGCCACACCTTACTGGTTCTGAAGAGAGTTTACAAACGGTTTGGGATTCCTTTGGTGTTGTTGTTGCTAAAGAGGTAATCGATGCTCATGTATCAATTAATTCTAGTCAGGGAATGGAAAATCAAGTTTCAATTCTTTACCCCGACAATACTACAATGTTGCTCGATGGACACACACAAACGCTACCTTCAGAAAATGCAACGGGATGGAATTTAACGGAATCAACAATGGAAATGCACAATGTATCGCTCAACTATTCCGTCCATGAAACGTGGGGAACTTCTGTAAATGGAATCGACAATGTTGATGCTCCTTCCGATTCATCTTGGTGGTGGGCTCTATACCTTTGGAATGGAACTAATTCATCTTGGCAAGAAAGTCCAATTGGAATTGATTCTGTAATGTTGGGCCAAGATACAGACCATATCGCTTGGGCTGCATCAAATTCTAACCTTTCATATCTACCGATTCCCGGTAGTGAAATGATCTGCCATGACCCTACAACTAACATGACTACAAATCATAGCCAGCAAGTCAACTGTGAAAATTCTGGGAACATGTGGATGAACCAAACAAATCAACAGCATAGCGATGAAGGTGAAATTGCTAAATGCGGTGGCCATGGCTGGGAAATGGGTCAAGGTGAAGGTAAACATTGCATGTGTGATGATGGATTCGAATGGGCAGATGGAGACAAGTTATCCTGTGAGGGAGCAACTCCAGCGGATCAATTTGAAGTTGGTCATTCAACGATAACCTATATTCTAGACAATGAACGGAAACCACGCATTGCTTGGATTGGAGATGATTGGCATGTTGAAGATTTTATTGCCGATGTTGAAGAGTTATACAGTTCTGAAAACGATTTACCAGAAAAACCTGGAATGCCTGGGTTTGGTGTTGCCATGGCAATCTCAGCACTTGGCTTGACAGCAATTGCAATAAATGTCCGTTCATCCGATGAGGATGAAGAGTGACCATTCTGACCTTGGCCGGCCAACGTTTTGAGCCGAAAAGGGGATGAAAGGGGGGCTCTTCGCACAACCACTGCAGACGTCGCATAGCCTGGTATTGCGCCGGATTTGAAATCCGGTGCCCTTTGTGGCACGGGAGTTCGAATCTCTCCGTCTGCGCTTCCTTTTTTGTCGTTGAGATTTTGTTATTTTGCAGCGAATATGAAGCAAGGGTTCTCAAACTGAAGCCGTTCTGCAAACAATATGCGCAGAGGTCTTGTTGCCCTATCTCTTTTCGCCCTCATGGTCTTGGCTGGTTGTTTGTCTTCAACAACTGCTGGATGGGGAGTGGGCGATGGTGAAGTGAAAGTTGATTTTTCAACTGAATCTACATCTGCTACAAGTTCTCTAGGCGATGAAAAAATATCCTTTGATGAACTGTTACCTGTCGGTTGTAATGATACTCGAGTCCTTGACAATGGAGGCAATCCGATTAAATTCACCGGATATATGGCTGCAAGCCACTTCTACGAAACTCATGACTCACTAAACGGAGCAAAGGACCTTGATCTTGCTGTAACTGCTTCAGTTGCAATAAAATCAATGAGTATGAAAGAAGCTACGAATGTTGAGGGGGAGCAAATTCCACGCGTTCAAGTAAAGAATTGGAATTTACCTTTGTATCCAGAGACTGGTGCTGGAAATATTGACCTCGATGAAGTTGATATGGATTCAAGTTCAAAATGGTTTGTTCTAGGACTCATCCCAACAACTGAAAATATTCTTTACGGAATGCAGGCACTTGGAGAATGGCATCAACCTATACAAATAGAAGGATACCTTGTTGACACAAACAAAACAATGTCGGCTGGATATTACTCCTCATACCATGAAGTAAACGATAACTGTGAGATGGAGATTGGCCAGAACAATATAGAATCAGTTTACTTGATGGTAACTTCGATTAAATTTCAAGATTCAGTTGTTACTTCAAGCGGAGATTCTTCTGATGAATGGGTTTTGGGAGATGTCCCATTCCTAGGCCGTGGCGGTTTCATCATGTTCTTCTTAATCTTCGGAATCGGTGGCGCTGTTACTATGTTCATATTCTCCAAGATTGCAGTTGCAAAAGGTGCATCTCATTCGATGGAAATATTGGTCGGAAAGAAAGCGATGGCTGCAGTTTCTAGAGTTAAATCTGATATTAAACAAGCAAGGTCCTCGGGGATGAAAAGTTCAAAACAACGCAATGCTGAAGCACGAAAAGATGCTTCTATTGAGGCTAAAAAGGAAGGTGTAAAACCTGCTAAGAGAGAAACTGCTGATTCGGACAGCCTGACTGGATTTGATTTGGATAGTGCTTTACAATCTGGACCTAGTGAATCAACTACTTCTGAATTTGGCTCTAAGGGTTCAAGCGTAGTAGCAACTACTGAAGCAAAAAATATTGATTCTCAAGTCACTTCAATTCCGAGAAGTGTATCACAGCAAAGTAGCCCTGTTACTTCTACAGTGCCTACCGCTCAGTCTTCTGTAATCTCCAATACTGATCCAGCTCCGAGTAAGCGTTCGCACTTCTCATCATCCATTTCTGGAAGTTCTAAGCCTCAACAACAACCTAAAAAGAAGGTTGTCAAGAAACGCGCAACCAAGAAAGTGCAACAACCTGAAGTTGAACCTTGGACTGAAAATAAACAAGAAACTACTAATTCTTCTGAAGAAGAGGAAGAGTTCTCTGACTTCTCCTTTTGATTAGAACTATTGCCAATCTACTTGGTTTGCGCCTCTAACAGTAATTTGATCCAAGTGCCATTCTAATTTGGCAGGTAATTGCAGGATCGGTTCACCATCAATATTGAGATAACTTGTTATTTTCGTAGAAGAATCACTAGGCTCTCCATTGGGTGAAACACATCTGAGATTCAATTTACTTGCAGGTGTTTGAGTTATTCCCCATTTTCCAATATGCTTTCCTTTCTTGATAGGCCCCATTAGAGATAACATAGCAATCCTACTTAGGCGAGGTGCGAATATTAACAAACCATTTTCCTTAACTGGATTCATTCCAGGATTAATCTTGTAGCCACCGCCAAAGGTTTCTGCCGCAGTTACCGATATTAGAGTAAAGTCTCTAATCTCAGGTTTGCCGTCATCAATTGTTACTTCGACTTTTCTTCTCTTCCACAATGGAATTGTTGTGACTCCAAGATAGGTGTATTTCTTAGCGCCCTTTATCCACTTGGCCCTTCTCAACTTGGCTCTCCCTATATCAGAAGTGATTCCACAATCTGCTTCTAAGAATGACCACCTTACGACATTGCCATCACCTGTAGGCTCTCCATCCCATACATTGGATTCTGGTGCAGGATAGTCACCTTCTTTTGGACAAGGAGTTCCTTCTAATCTCCATGCTCCACAGCGTCTATCTGTTCCGTTTTTTATAATCTCAATGGCCTTATCCAAATCAAATCTTGGAATGTTATGGGCAATACAATAATCATTTCCTGACCCGTATGGTAACTGACCCAAAACAATGTCTGAACCTCTCAGGGCGCTGGCTATTTCATGGACAATCCCGTCACCGCCGACCGCTACAACAAGTGGTGGCTTTCCTTCACTTTCTCCACCTTGTTGTGAAGATTCCCATTGCTGTCTAATCTCATAAGCAAGGTGTCCACCATGACCGACTCGTTCGGTCATATATGTTTCAACTTGATATCCTGAAGCAATAATTTTTGTTAGCAATTTTGGCCACATTTTAGCGCAAAGAAAATCCCTACTGGCCGGATTGACAATACAATGTACTAATCCCATAGTTTGACCACGGCCTAAACACATGGATGAACCCTTTCCCGTTTTTACCTGTTTTAGGCAATGACTCTTCATAGGATAGAGATTGGCAGACAATAGGGGCGCAACTATGTGGAGTGATGATGATATCAAATTCATGTCAGCAGCATTGGATGTAGCGATTCGCGGAAAGGGTAAAGTTTCACCCAATCCATTAGTCGGATGTGTATTGGTCAAGGATGGCCAAATCATTGCCGAGGGTTGGCATGATCATCTTGGCGGTTTACACGCTGAGCAAATGGCAATCCATGATGCAGAGAAAAAGGGTGAATCTCCTAATGGTGCAACTGCTTATGTGACCTTAGAACCTTGTAATCACTTTGGCAGAACACCTCCGTGTACTGAAGCGTTAATGTGGGCTGGAGTGAAATCGGTAGTCGTAGCCCACCCAGACCCAAACCCTACCGTTAGAGGTCAAGGAATTACTGTTCTTCAACATGCAGGCATTACTGTTAAATCTGGACTACTAGAAGGTCAAGCTGCTGACCAAATGAGGCCATTCTTACATTGGTGCCAATATCGAAAACCAATCGTAACCGTAAAAATGGCAGTTGATCGTAATGGTAGTGTTGATGATAGAAGTAAGGATGCTGGACGTTTTACCTCACAACAATGTTTAGATTTAGTTCATCAGATGAGAGCAGATAGTGATGCTATCTTGGTCGGTGTTGAAACGGTTGTAAGAGACAACCCCTCGCTATTGGTATCAAGAGTTGAAACTTCTAAACAACCTCTAAGAATCGTAATAGATCCTAATGCGAGGATTCCTGAGGACTGTCAAGTCCTAAATGATGGAAAGGAAACGCTAGTATTGCAAGATGATTTTAGAGATTTACCTAATATTCTAAATCGATTAGGTGATATGGAGATTCAAACATTGATGGTTGAAGGAGGCCCAATTACTGTCAAACATTTCCTTGACAATAAGTTAGTGGATGACTTTTTCTTGATTCAATCCACGGTTGAACATCTAACTCCATATGATAGTGGAATAAATTCTCAGGTGCTTAACGATGCTGGGTTAACTCGTGCTGATGACCAAACATGGGGAGAAGAAACTGTTCAATATTGGAGCCGGTGAATTGCTTTTGCTTGTTTGACGAACGGTTAAATTAGACTCCACCTCTCGTAGAACCATGTCAGCGAAGACAATACTGGTAATTTCTATTCTGGCATTATTTTGTTTTTCACCGATGCAAGGCCCACTTTCATCCCATCTGCAAGCAGATAATGGAGTTCTAGAAGCAGGTCCTGCTTCTTTAGAGATATTGATGATGGGAAATAGTTACACTTCTGCAAATTCTCTTGATTCAATTGTTGATGGAGTGATGAGTGCTGCATCAAATCCATCCAATGTTACAAGTTTAACCGGCGGGGGTATGCGTCTTTCACAACATTCTAGCAATGTAGCATCATCAGGTCATCAATGGAATACTACGCTCAGTAATGGAGTATGGAATTGGGTAGTTCTTCAGGATCAAAGCCAAATTCCTGGTTTCCCTCGCAATAATCAAGAATGGATTAATAGCAAAAATGGAGCAGTGCAACTTGCACAAACTATCGATGATAAAGGGGCAGATTCTGTCCTAATGATGACTTGGGGGCGCCGTGATGGAGACAGTGTCAATACTCAGAGATTCCCTGATTTCTCAACTATGCAAGATGAACTAGAGGCGGGATATTTGGATTACCGCGATAATATGTCTTCGCATGGAGATGTATGGATTGCTCCTGTTGGACTTGCATTTGAGCATATTCATGACCAAATAATTGCAAACGGTGGTACGCCAACCAATTCTGGAAATCTATTCTATGACCTTTACAGCAGTGATGGTAGCCATCCTTCAATCTCTGGCTCTTATCTTGCTGCATTAGTAATCTATGCAACTATAACTGGCGATGACCCTGTTGGCCTTTCTCATTCAACCAGCCTTTCTCATTCAGTGGCTTTGGAACTACAGCAAGCAGCTTCCGCGACCGTATTCAATGAAACCTCTCACCTTGATTACCCTTGGCAGACCAACAATCAAAATCAATTGCCTCCAATTAACCTCTCAGCCATCCCTGACGG
>JAPKFC010000015.1 GCA_028821785.1 Candidatus Poseidoniaceae archaeon
TCATTATTTTGATTCTTCATGATAATCACCTCAAACTACTACGTCCCCTACAGCAGGTGAACTGCCGTATTGTAACTCTTCGTATGTGTTTCCGCCACCATCAACTGCGATGATGAGAATGTGGTCTACGTTTGCTGCTGGTCCGCAACCTCCAATATCAAGTTCAACTACATATGTAATCCCTGGATTCAAGGTTATGACTGGAGCTGCAAGTGTTGAGCCGTCCCCTGTGTGGGCAGTTGCTTCATCAAATTGACCGTCGGCGAATGTTGCTACACCTGCATTGTCACAAATCACAGTATATGCTACATCGTCACCTTGGATAGGTTCTGAACCTGGCGCTAACTCGAAGGTTGAGAATAATATCTCAGTATTAACGGTCATGTCGGAGATAACTGTAGATAGAAGTATCACTTTCGTGGACATCTGTTCTTGTGTGTCATCACCTGTTGCCTGGGCATTCTGTTGCAATTTTTCAGCAGTCTGTATAATTACAGCCGCTGCTACCGCGGCCACCAAAATCAATGCAATAAATACAATCATTGCACCAATTCCGATAGCGGCGAGCTCATCGTTATTTTCGTTCATTTCGTTTTTCATTTTTTTTCACCTTTTTATTTTCCATTTTTATTTTTTGTTTTTATTACTCGTCCTCCCCCGTACGGGGTAGAAAATGATACATGGCCTAGGAAGTTCCTCCGGTTCCCATGTCTATGCGTAGTGGCATTCTAATCAATGCAACTTCGTCTGGAGTCAAGCGAGCCACGAATGGCACCTTATCTGTTGTATATCCTGGCGGAAGCCATGGTGAGAGTACTACATCGGATAATGATTCCATTGAACGGTTTTGCGCCCTAATCGTAATCGTTATTTCACCAGATCGCATCTCATAAGAAGTTGAGATTGCCAGTTTACGAGAGAGCGGGATTTCATCAGCACCATATCTTCTAGCAGCTGTAATCTCGAAGCGAAGAGGAACATTTCCACCAGGGGATATAATCGGTAAGTCCACGGCACTAGGATTGGCAACCCAGCCAGTAGGCACTGGAGGTGAAATACGCATTACTGGCATTGGAATCGGACCGTCATTGATTATTCTGACCAGCAAAACGCCTGAATCTCCACCTGCTGGCCAGCGTGTATCAACACCTAACCAGAAATGGCGGAATAGGAATGGGTTGAGAGTTGATGTGTTTCCGCCAATCAAATCATCGACTAGGAATTCAACTTCACTTGCTGCGGTACCAACTTCACCAATTTCTGCTGCACCTGTCGCTGATCTTAGGCGAATGAGAATGTTTTCAACTTCACTCTCTGTTACTTGCTTCTCATTTAGAAGTCGGTGTAGCATGGCGATACTGCGGCGTAAGTACAGAACATCTTCTTCTAATTCACCAAGCGCTTTTTCTGCTCGGCGAACGCTTCTTCTCGCTTTGTACAATTTGTGTACGGAAAGGAAAGTTTTAGCATCGGAAATATCTAGTTCAGTTCCCGCTAATGAATTGGTTTCATCTTGCACCACTCCATATACAATTGATTCTAATTCTCGTGAAGCAGCCATCAAACGATCGGCTGAATCTTTACCTGCTGCAATAACGCTTCTAGCTTCTTCAACTTCACCGTCGCCAAGTTCAACGTCTTGTGCATCAAAATCACTTTCAAGTTCATCTAAATCGTCATCAGACATCATCGTTCACCCCCTCGTCGTTATTGTTTTCGGAAATTATATCGGAAACTGATGTCGTTGATGAAACTCCTTCAAAGATGGCGGTTAGATCTAATCCCTCATCTGCTAATTCATTGAGAAGGCGAGCAGGGTCTCCCAAATCTCTTTCGATTCTTGTTGCCTTTACTTCTACATCTGTTAGGCGACCGAATAGGTTTCCATACATCTTGTCTGACTTGGATAAGAGAAGCCAAACGCCGATCATTATTACAGCCATATAGACTACTAGTGAGATTAGGTTAGTGCGATCAGAGGCCATTTGAGGAGGGACACCCAGTACAATTCCCATCATACCGAATACCGGCAATGCCAGAATCAGTGAAAGTTGTCTTCGGCCATCTGCAAGGGCCTCAAAGTGATCAGCATACATAGTTGAAACACCTCTTCTTGCACGCTGGTAATCCTCATGGATAAGGCGGAATTCTTCACTGCATGACCATGTCATTCTCCAAACCCATAAGGCGGTTAGAACAAGAATAGCAGGTCCCCACCATGTTAGTGAGAAGGCTTGACCGATATGGAATGCGAATCCTAATGCAGCCACACCTGTGTAAACCGCTACTAATCGCATCTTTTCATTCTTTGATGATAGATTGATTAGGAATAGGGAAATTATCATTAGAATTACTGTTGCAATGAAACTAATAGAAAGCCCCCAACTGAATGATTCAACATTTCCTTCATATGTTCCTACATCATTAGCAACAATATTCTTGTGCATCAATGTACCATTCAGACTTGCAGTACATTCCACTGGCACTGATTGTGCCCACCAGTCCAAATTGATTGATTCAACTCTAAAGGTTAGAGTTTCTTCACTATTAGGACCTAATAGGAAAATTTCTGGCGGCGATTCAAGAATGTTTAGATTATCACATACTAAATTGACACTGACTCCAAGGGCAAGTGCTGTTCCACCATTCTTTACATCAATGGACATTATCGCTTCAGTTCCTTCAATTAGTTCACCTTCAACGATTTTTATATCTCCAATTTCTGGGTCTGAGAATACATCCAAAGCGAATGTAAATGTTTCTTCTGTGAAGATGGAATAGCCAATATGCTCATCTGGGTGGTATAATCTAAATGTTAGATCATATCCATCACCTGGTAGAATATTTGGTCGATTCGGGGCATCGACAATGATTCTGATTGGAGCGCTTGTATCCCAAGCAGCACGTGGTGGTAGTAAGATTCTAGAACTATTACCTTGGGAGCCAGTAGCACAACTTGCGTTAAGAGAAAGATAGTGCACAGTGGTGTCAACATATACAGTGAAATTCCAAACATAGTCATCTGGATTCAAATTTGAATTGGCAATATCAAATAATCTGACAGCTGAACACATTTCTAATTCATAAGCCACTATTGATGAATTGACAGAAGGTATGTGTGAATATACTAAGTCAACTTCCATTGGTCCATCATCTGCTGGTGGGCGAAGTTCAATCGGTGATGCTTCAAAGAATCGTGACATCTTCAAAGTAGTTCGCAATTCCGCAGTACCTTCGATTGTTGAATCAAGAGGAGTGAGTGTTACAACCAAGTCTGCTGCTAATGTCAAATCCGGTTCAAACTCAGTACCTGATATGCTAAATGAGTACGGTATTGCTGATTGACGCGGTAATGTCAGCGTAGTTACTGCGCCCTCACCCAATTCCCACGCATCACTATCAATAGTCAATCCAGGCAGTAATATGTCGTAATCGATTGAAACTGTAACATCATCATTTCCAGTATTGGTTAGAATCACATTCCAAGTCCTTTCCCATTGACGGTGATACAACATCTCATCCGGCCAATTATCTGCTTCAACGAGGAATAGTGCACCAACCACTAATTCAACGGAACGAACACCCAGTGTTGCCGCCGTAACTGAATCGGTTACGGTGATTGTCATATTGTGCACTGCACCATTTAGAAGGTCATCTGAGCCGCCAAGAGAAGGAACTTCTACATTGACTATGCCACCGACAACCGCATCGATTGGCAAAGTAAATTGCTGGGTAGGTGGAGTGACTGTCCAATTACCTTCAATATTGATAGTTACAGTTACAGTTTCTGCCAAATTACCTATGTTGGTCAAATTGAATGCGACATCTTGATTTGTTCCTGGAACTACTGCAATTTGTGAAGGTGCATCGATTTCAAGTAAGTGTTCTTCACTAATATTTGCCACTATATTGGCAGACAGATTCAGACCAGAATCTGTTGATACCCAAAGTGTGGCCATATAGAATTCGTCAAAACTAGCATCTTCACTTGGATTAATTCTAATCTTTACCGAACTTTCATATCCAGCCGCGATTAGAAGACTGTTTGGACTTTCAAGTGTGAAATCAACATCTGCTGAATTAGAATCATCCAGCCATAGGTAGAAATTTGTTGGAGCGTTACCAGTGTTTGTGATTATTACTCTTGTCAGTGGAGTCTCATATGCACTCATGTCTACTGATTGATTGGTTGGTGAGAGTGAAGCGTTGATCACTTCGTTAACATTGATGTTAATGGTATGTGTATCAATGTAAAAGCCGGTATCTCTTTCTTCTATTATTATTGAAAGTGGCTGTGAAATGTCAGCGGAGGTTTGGGGGTCGGTAGTTACCGAAAGTGTGAATCCGGCAATATGTATGTCGCCAATAAACCCAGGATCTAAGGTCCAATCTGAAACATCTGCTGACAAATTATCAATGGTGTTGGAAGTTGGAGTAGTGGTGTTGAGGGTTGCAGTCCAATTATCTGGTAAATCATCAACTATAGTCAGGCGATATGATGTCAAATCATTGCCAATGTTTGAGAGATTCAGGCCAAAGTCTGTTTTAATTCCAACTTCTGCGTTGAGTGGGCCTTGCTCAAGTATTTCACCACCCAATACTCGCGGTATAGTAATAGTAAGATTTCTCGTTACATTTACTGCCTCAATTCCTGAACCTAAATGTACTCCTCCCAAGGAAGGGTATGCAGTCACTGGTATCCTAATAGTTCCTGCAAGAGGATATTCGTTGCCAGCAGGGCCTTGGATTCCCAATGCTGCTAATCTTATCTCTCCAGGTATTAATCCAGTTAGAGTGGTAGGGGTTACAGAGGAATTCCATCTTTCCGCTTCTTCAAACCCACCGGTATTGTCTGCGGTGAAGTATTGTTCAGAGGCATTGATAGTTACATCCAAGGTTTCTGAAATATCTGAGACTAAATTATGACGAACTTCAACATTGAGTCCTAGTATTTCGTCAAAGCCCATTCCATTCTTGGCATCGATGACATCCTGAACTGTTAATTCAATATGCTCTGTTGGCAAACCAGGGTCGACCACAATTATTGGCTTAACTTCAACTGCTGAAGAATCAATTGCAGGCAGTCCCCCGCCTGTTGCTTGAGCCTGCACCCATACACTGATTGAATCACCAGCACGATTATACTCGCTTACATCAAGAGGGAGTTGTATAGGTGGAACTACGACTGTAAGTACTACTGTGACTGTAGAACCATCACTTACAACTGCGGTTGAGGTGGTTGACAAAGCTAAAGTCCAATTATTTGCCAAAACGCCTAATCCAGCATTTAGGCTGAAAGTCGCTGGAACATTACCATCATTCGTAATTTGGACAGACAATTCAACTTCTTGTCCTGGAGTTACCAAAGTAACTCCTGCAGGCATCGACACCGATGCAGAAAAATGCTCACCAGACATTACATGGGTCATACCCGTAAGAGTATAACTTGCTGAAACTGATGTTAGAGTCAAGGTAATACTTTCTACCAATGCCCTTGATGAACCAATTGGCACTGATACTACTATTTCTTCAATATGAGTGCCACCTGGAGAGATTACAGGGGTTGACGCACCATCCCGTGTCTTATCTGCCCAACCTATTACATCGCTAATACTGACGACAAACGAGTCTGAAGACGTACCCGTATTCTTGACAATGAATGTCAATGTGGTCTGCATTCCAGGTTCTGTAGTTCTATCAGAAGGAGTGGTTAATTCTGCAACAAAATTTGAAAATTCTACATCAACTTCGCTGATGATTTGTGGATCTGTATAAGCCGTCCCATTGAAATGGACTGTCGCTGTCAAATTCCAAATACCTGTTATTGAAGTCGCATCGAGATTGATGGTTAGTACGCTAGCAATTGCAGGATTCAAAAGAGAGCCCGGTTCTAGAGTCACCGTATTGGACCACAGTGTAAAGGTGTTAGCGGGGTTGGCTATTTCAAAGAATGAAAGTTCCATGGCCGCAGACATTGCCATTACCCCTTGATTGAGAACGGTTGCTGTCACTGGATGAACTGCATTAGTCAATCTAGCAGTACTCTGTCCACCAGTAGGTGCTGGAATAGTTTCTCCAGTAACTGCACCAGAATGGAATACTCTAACATTGAAATCTAATCTTTGTTCATTATTTGCACTATTGGTATCTATTGTAGCAGAAGAAGCGGCGACTCTAGCAAATAAAGTCTGTGAATCACCCGTAGTAGCATTCCAAGAGATTAAGATTGGATTGCTGGTTGATGAAGCGGACATCACACCTAAATCGACACTTGTAACTGTGGTTTCACCGGCGGTTGGCGAACCTCGGTGTACGAGACTAAGTATGACCTGTCCGGCAGCCGAGCCAGTATTAGCCACAACTATTCTAACAACGTGTTCCTCTTGTTCAAGGATTAAATCCACCCCGTCCCAAACAGAACCTGCGCCATCGAGTGTAATCGATTGTACGGAGAAATCAGGGTTAGCCCTTGCACCATCACTAGCACTTGTAAATGGGGCGATATTTGGCGTCAATAATCCCAGTAGAATCAACCCTACGAGAAGGGTGCTAATCTTTGTGTTAGACTCACGCAACTGGCTCACCACCTGGCTTACGGAATTGATCGATTGTAACCTTCTTTCCTTGACGTTTCCATTGAGCTACTAACTGAACTAATAAACGGTCATGATCCTCGTCGCTAATTCCCAATCTGCGCCTCTCTTCCCAAAGCAATAATTGCTCGGTCTTTGTTAGCAAAGAATCTCTAAGATAGAGTTCCAAGGTTCTGCGATATGCATCCCTGTCGGAGATGGAGTAAACTATGGTGTCTCCGGGTAATTGATCTGCCCTGTTTTGGATGAGATTGCCCAAATTCAATGCTGCATCATAAGTGATATTTCTTTTATCCAAATCTGATTGGATGGAACTGGATAGTTCTTGCAACTCATAACGAGTGTTTGACCTCTGTATTTTTTTGAAGTAACGACGGCTCCTTCCGGTCATGCGTGTCGTCACCATGCCCCCATCTTGCTCCCGGCAGTTATTGAAAGAATCGCTTGACACCCTTTGACCTATGCAATTCGTAGCACATGTTATGAATAGTGCATAAATGGTCCACTGAAATATAATCATAGGAGAATTACCTCCCAAATAGATGCAATACGGCGCAAAGCAACCCTTGATGTGCTAGATTCTGCCCCTTGTAGGTAATGAGCGATACGGTGAACCTAGAAAGCGGCCAAAAAGCACCCACTTTTTGCATGACAGATAGTGATGGAAATATGCATGATTTAGAAGCGATTAATGCCTCTGGAAAGACAGTAATTTTGTACTTTTATCCACGCGATTCGACACCTGGATGCACAATACAAGCTTGTGACTTCAGAGACCAGATGGGGAGGTTGAATAACAACCAATATTTGGTATTAGGAGTCAGCGTAGATTCAGCAAAATCACATCAAGATTTCATTAGCAAACAACAACTAAATTTTGCGCTATTATTGGATGAAGATAAAACTCTTCACAATGCATATGGAACTTGGAGATTGAAGATGAATTATGGTAAAGAATACATGGGTTGCGCCCGTTCAACCTTTGTCATAAATCCACAAGGTGATTTGATTTTTGCAAGGTATAATGTCAAGGCAAAAAATCACGTTGAAATGCTGATTCGAGAACTGGATATTACGGAGTGAAATCTGTGAGCACCGACGGTGAAGATATTGGGCTAGAACTCAATCAACTTCGCAATCAAAAAATCACTCTTTCCGGAGGTAGCATTGCATGGTGGCCATGCCACATTGGTGACAGTTGTGAAATCGGCAACGCAGGTAATATTGGATCTCTCGCCCACATTGGAGCGGGTGTAATCATTGGCGATAATTGTAAAATTCAAGGTGGAGCATATATTGCGAACAAGACGCTTATTGGAGATGATGTGTTTATCGGCCCCAATGCCACCATAATGAATGACAAGTACCCACCTTCCGGTGATTCAAGCCTATGGCAAATTGTTGAAATCGGTAATCGCGTTGTGATAGGAGGTGGCTCTAACATCGTCGCAGGTGTATCGATGGGTGATGATTCAGTACTAGCAGCAGGAGCAACATTGACACATGACATCCCCGTAGGAGAAGTGTGGGCTGGTAATCCAGCAAGATTCCTAATGAGCCGCCAACAATATGATGCAAAGAGGTGAGATAATGGATAAGAAAGCAATCGTAGCAGATTTCCTTAGTCGTTGCATCACCTATTCAGATAAGTCAATTACAAGAAAAAAGGCACGTGGTGATAGTGAAGATATTGCTGCTTGGCAATCTTATAGAGATTTCACTGCGTATTCTCTCGAAGAAGTTAATTCTGGAAAATTGGATGATTGGTTTGATGAAGACGAACCTACTAATTTGCTAGATAATTGCCATCAAATCACTATTGATGATTTGGACCATCCACAGAGAGCGACCTGGTTGAGTGGTTTGTTATCACCTAGGCCACTTGTCGTGGCAGCGAGTGAAAACGCAGAGGGAATGGGTAACCTAGCCCCTCTATCTTCTGTAATGCTTGTATCCAATACACCGCCATTGCTAGTAGCATCCTTATCTCAATCAAGAGATGGCCGACCCAGAGATACCTTGGTCAATTTGAGAACAAATGGTAAAGCAATCCTTCATCTGCTTCCGGCCTCACAGAAATCTGCTGAAAATGTTGATCTCAGTGCCACACAGTTACCTGCAGATAAGAGTGAGTGGGATATTTGCGACTTCACCAATGTTGGCGATAATAAAATGCTTATTGGACAAGCGGTTGCTGCGATCCAAGTATCTCTTGTAGAGGAAAGAGATTTACCTCAAGCAGTTGCCAAATTAGTGATTTTACGAGTTGAAAAACTATTTGTCAGCGATGAAGAATCACCTATCAATGGACTTAGAGTATTATGCCAGCATGGCATGGACAGGTTGACTGAGTCACCGGATAGTTGGTCTATGAAAGTGGATAAGCATTACAATTGAACTGATCAATTACTTCTTATTGAATCCCACATCTGTTGTAAACCTTGATTCAAAGATACCTTTGCCTTCCAGTCTATTTTGACATTATTGCTAATATCTGGAAGACGCCTTGCACTATCGCCATGATAGCCCTCACCCATTATCACCATCGGAAGTCCACCAAACCAGTTGTCATCTTCCGATACGATTGAAAATATCATCTTTTGTAATTGAGCGATGCTAACTTCTTGCTGGCTACCAATATTGTATACATCGCCACTTTGCGCTTTGTCGCTTGCAGCTTTGATGAATCCTTCAGTGACATCATCAATCCAAGTGAATGAACGTGTTTGGCTACCATCGCCATGC
Source organism: Candidatus Poseidoniaceae archaeon (assembly GCA_028821785.1). Classification (GTDB taxonomy): domain Archaea; phylum Thermoplasmatota; class Poseidoniia; order Poseidoniales; family Poseidoniaceae; genus MGIIa-L1. The sequence goes on from JAPKFC010000015.1 coordinate 9,339, forward strand.
AAAGTAATTGCTTCATTTTCGAGAATCGATTGGAAGAATATCGCCACAACTTGGCCATACTCATCGCCCAATAGTTTTGGCCCATAAGCATTGAACGGTCTAACGATTCTCGCATCTAAGCCGTCTCTAATCGCATGTTGTGTAGCAACTTCATCAAGATATTTACTTGCCCCATAAGAATGCCTTTGATGCATGGCTGGATTTGAAAATACCATCGGATTACCATCACTAAGAGGTTGCTGTTTTGATTCTCCAAATGCTTCAGGAGAACTTGCCAATACATATCTTGCATTACATCTCTGGGCCGATTCTAAAGTCCTTAGAGTGCCCACGATATTATTTTCAATGACGTCTCTGGCTTTTTCATGAAACCATTTTGTCCCATTGATTGCTGCGAGATGAAAAATAATATCCAAACCGGAATGAATCGATTCACACTTTAGTAAATCTGATTCAAGACAGACATCACCTTCTATGAAAGTGAAATTGGGATTGTCCAAATATGCTTGTAAATTAGTCAACTTACCCCTAAATAAATTATCAAGGACAATAACTAAGGCTCCTTTTTCTATTAGATTACCAACAAGATCGCAACCAAGGAATCCTGCCCCACCAGTGACGAGAACTTTCTTTCCTTCTAACATGGAAATCACTCATGCACGTTGTAATACTGAAAGAGTTACTACTCCATCAACTCGCTTCATTTCAATTTGGTCGCCATTATTTATTGCAATACATGGGTCTGTTTCAAAACCATGTCCATATGGTAAATCAAGAAGTGAACAAGCTGGAAGTGTCAAAGGACATACATCTCTGTTGACGATCGCTTTAGGACCGACTCCTGTGTAAATTAATCCCATCAAAACGTATGGAGCAACGGTGGAGCCTGAACCTTTAGGATAAATCAGAATTGTATCTTTTACCGCTTTACCATCTAAGGGATGTCCTGTTTCTTCAATTACTCCAGTATCTGCATTTACATAGCCCAAATAGGTGATTGCAACATCGGTTACTAAGGCTGTACCCGTTACTGTGAAATCTTCTTGCGATAATAATCCACTTCCTTTAATTTCTACTTCACCTTCTTGATGTGTCTTTGCTGATTGGTGTTGAGGTTGTGCTTTTGCTTGTAATTGAGGACGAGGCCCTGCACTTAACTGTGGGTCGATGGCATGCGCAACACATTGCTCAATAGGCATTACACTGGTTGGTAATTTGTTAAGTCCGCTAGTCAAGTAATGCTCAGCCTTCAACGAGTTTGTCAATAAATGATTGTAGTGTTGGCGATTATATGGCGTAACTTCTGGACAAGTATCTTGTAAAATTAAAGCCCCTGCTTCTTCCAGAATTGCGATGCTGCCATCTGCTAAAGCCAATTGATAATTTTCTCCACTTGTAAAAACCCATAATCTTCTATCTGGAATCTTTCCTCCAAACTCTGCATGTGAACGCACTGCTGAAGCAGTGATTCGGATCTCTTCTAGGCTTGCTTGAGGACAGCCGATTACAACTAAGTCAACTTGACCTGTTGGTGCTAATTCGTCATAGCGTTGCTGTAAATCTTCTGCACTGAAGGTTAGTTGGCCTTGCCAACCATTGTCAGGTGCTTGCCATTGTCCATCTTCGTTACGGTTCAGCGGTGGGTCTTGCGAATGGCCCACTGCCCAAAGCATTGGAATCCCATAATTTGCTGCTGCTGCAGTCAATGCCTTCTTTCGGGCAAAACTCAGATGTTCAGGTAAACCGGTAATCAACGGCATTGGACCCCAAGGTAAATCCCATTCTGGTTTTACTTGCTTTCCAATCCAATCGCCAAGTACTGACCAGTCGGATAAAGTTTCCATTTGACAATCGATATCAACGATGATATTGGGGATTCGGTTTTCTTCAAGATGTAATCCCCAGCGTGGAGCATAACCTGTTAATGCTGTTGCTAGTGCTGATAATCCAGATTCTCGATTTGTGATTAACGATGTCCAGGTATTGGAGAAACATACTGCATTTGATTCTGCCCAAGAAGCGATTCCTTCGGGGTTGGTAATTCCTCGATCATAAGGTGTGCAAGAGAGTGTTGCATCTATTCCCAATCTTTCATAAGCCACAACAATCTCAAATTGTTGTTCTAAGAAATCCGGCCATGCAATGTCCATTTCTTGCATTTTTTCTTTATCACAACCCGCTGAATTGAGGGTTGTAGGGATGGCGACAACACCGCTGCTATCTCCGCTTAAATCAGAAAGGAATCTGCGCAACCCATGTCCGCCAGTGATTACTGAAACTCCCGAAACGTGGGCATGTGCTGCTTTAACAAATCCATCAGCACCAGCAGTTGTAGCCAAGTCAACTACCAAACGTGCGGCCTTTTGTCTCGTTTCACCTTCCCCCCCATCCAATTGAGATTGGAGGCGTGGAGGTAGTTCCATACAACGAGGCAGTGATTGGATGCTCATCAATTAACCCCCTCCACTGATTGAGAAATATACTTTGAGAAATTATTTCTCTCGCACGCGCTAATTCGGTGAATATATATTGATTAAACACCGAAGGTTTTGATACCATTGAGGAATTCCCTCTTATTCATGTCACCAAATAGTAACACGGTTGAACATGCCCCTATTGCAGGAGAACCTGCACATGACCAAATAGCCAAAGATGTGCCACGGATTAGTGATGGAAACCGTAGCACAGAGGTACAAAGTCGTAACAGACAAAGTGTTGTTGAAAATGGCAGATATCAAGGTGTTGTGGCAAGAAACCGCCCGAGTAAGAAATCAAAAGTATTGATTGTAATTCAGGTATTATCAATTATTGTTGCACTAATATTGTCAAGTTATGCTCTTGTTCTTCTAAACGGTTTGCAATTATCTCAAGGAAAAGATGGTCAAGATGCAATAGAAACTCTTGTTCTTTCTGAAGGACGTGAAGCTGATTCAATTTGTACGGAAGGTGGTTCTGATATTTTCATTGGCACTGATACTAATCAAAATGGTATTCTCGATGATGTGGAAATATCTTCGACTACAAAAATTTGCCATGGAAAAGAAGGTCTTTCAGGACCGCAAGGTGCTAATGGAGACTCAGGTGAACTCGGTAATAATGGCACATCTAGCCTAGTTAGAATGATTACAATTTATGTCGGAAATACAACTTGTCCTGAAGGTGGTATTGCGATCTATTCTGGAATAGATGAAAATCAAAATGATTACCTTGATGATGAAGAGTTTGCTACTGTTAGCGAACTTTGTGATGGCAAGATTGGCGGAGATGGAGATAATGGTGGAAACGGCGCTCCCGCTCTAGTAAAGAAGGAAATACCTCCTTCCAATATATGTCCAGTTGGATTTATTTTACGCTTCGGAATAGACGATGGCACTGGTAATTCAACCGCCTTTGATGGAAATCTCTCTGATGATGAGGTAGATGAGGAATTGAAAGTTTGTTCAACTCCACTCACTGCTGAAAGAATCTCAGACGCCGCACCGAATGTTAATGATGGAATCACTGCAAATTGTGATGCTATGAATTGGAATCAAAAATATTCTATCACCATTTTTGCAGCATATAGCCCTCTTGACGGCTGCGAATTGTGGACTACTGAAGGAATAATGGATACTACAACTATGCTTCTCGATATAAATCCTCTAGGAGACTCACTACCAGGTAATGCATTGGGATTCACCAGTGTAGTAGGTGAACAAGGTGAATTTATTTTCTTTGACGCTGATGACGGAACTCATGGAAGAGAATTATGGGTAACTGATGGAACTACTATTGGTACTCATCTTGTACAGGATATATTTGTTCAAAATAGTATAGATGCGAACTCAGTATTGGTTCCATTCATGCAAGGCGTTGTATTTACTACTACTTCCAATACAATACATTGGGCTAATTCAAGCGATATTGTTGAACTTTCACAAATTCCAACATTTGATAATGCAACTCAATCTATTTTGAGTTCAAGTTTATCAGCACTATCCGTAGATGCATTCTCAATACTTGATAGCGATGCTGATAATCTTTGGTTTATCGCTAAGGATTCAAATGGTGATCTTGAACCATATCAATTGTCGACAAGTGGACTACTAACAGCATATGATGTCAATCCAAATGGAAACTCATTAGCACAGTTTAGTGTTTCTACAGAACAAGGATTGGTAGTAGTTGCTACAGCAAACTCTGGAAGACAATTGGCATTACTAAGTTCTGGAAACGTCACTTGGTTGACCTCATTAATGGATACTACTACCGGCAATTGGCCAACAAATGTCGGCACTGGTCTAGGCTTACATTTACTTTCTTCTAAGATAATTTTTGATGCACAAACAACTGGTGTAAATCCGACGCTTTGGTCTTATGATTTCAATAATGGAATGACTACTTCACTGTCAACTGAAATTGTGATACCTGGTGAAAGGACTGAAGCTGTAATCAATGGTGGAAAGATATTCTTTGACTGCGTGACCGCTGCATTTGGTAGCGAATTATGTAGCAGTGATGGCACAATTGACGGCACTATCGTTGCTACAGATTTGAGTAGTGGAGTTGTTGATTCTGATGTTAGGCATATCTCTATAATTGGAGATGATATTGTTTTTATCGCTTCGGCTGATGACATTGGATTTGCATTGTGGTCACTTGATTCTTCAGGAACTATTCAATTACAATACGACCCATATCAAGGGAGTGGTAACAATTCAGATAGTGGCCAATATGGCAATATGATCGTTACCGATACTCAGGTTATATTCGTAGCATTAGATGGGCAAAATGGTAACGAGTTATACGCATGGACACACTTGCAATTAACAGATGAATGGTTGATTTGGTGAAGTCGAAACTTACTACTTACGGTCTATGCAGTAAGGGCAGGACTCTCCTACAACATATTCAGGTGAGTTCTGCTCTTGTTCTGAGATTGGTTCTCTGCATGCAAAGCATTGAGCGAACCCTGTTTCTTCAAGTTGAGGGTTAACCGAAACTCTCTGATCAAAAACGAAACAATCGCCAACCCAATGCGCTCCTCCTACTTCCGCGAAGTATCCTAGGACTCCGCCCTTGAGTTGGTATACGTTTTTGAATCCTTGATTGAGCATTATCGCACTTGCCTTTTCGCAGCGAACTCCTCCTGTGCAGTACATTACGATTGGAATATCCTCCAACGTTTCTAGCAATGCTTCCGCTGCTTGAGGAAATTGACGGAATGATTTGAGATTGAGATCAATGGCATTCTCAAAGGTACCAACGCGTAATTCGTAACCGTTCCTAGTATCGATTACTGCTACCTCTCGTCCCTCGTCTAACCATTTCTTGAATTCAGTTGGCGTAATATCCTCACCGGTGAAACGAGCAGGTTGTATCTCGTCCATTCCCACCGAAATAATTTCCTTCTTAAGTCGTACATTCATACGATTAAAAGGCTGATAATCAGTAAATGATCGCTTTAGAGTGATGCCAACGAATCTCTCATCTTTTTCCAATTCACTGATGAATTTACTAACATTTGGTTCACTCGCTGCTAGGAAGAAATTTATTCCTTCTGTTGAAAGTAATATTGTTCCTTTCAATTCAAGCTTTGCGCACAACTCCTGTAGCGGTTTACGCAACTCATCGCGGTCAGGTAAATCAACAAAGCGATAACCTGCTATGTTGACAATCTCTTCGCCCATAAGTTGGGCTGAAATCTATTGTTCTTCAACTTCTCCATGAGTGTTTTGAGGCCAGAGGATGTCTCCAGCCTTGACCGAATGCACGTTTTGAAACTCTTGGTGCTGGCGACATTTGCCATCTCTTGTGCTCATTTTTCTCTAAGCGATTTAGTACTTCTATTACCGTTTTTATTTCAAAACCTAATTGTGCAATTGAGCGACTATCCAAGCCATCTTCTATGTGTGCCTCTAGTATTCCATCCAGTATTGGATATGCAGGTAGTGAATCTTCATCTTTTTGATTTGGCGCTAATTCTGCACTAGGTGGTTTGGTTAGAGTTGATTCATTAACAGGGGCTTCTTTTCCAGCCTCTAAAGCTCGAGAGTTAAATAACTCAGCCAGTGCATAGACCTCCATTTTGTAAAGATCTCCTAGTGGAGTATAGCCACCCGCCATATCACCATAGAGAGTGCAGTATCCTTGTGCTAGTTCGGATTTATTACCTGTTGCAATAGCCATACTGCCCTGGGCATTTGCATGGCCCATGATAATTATAGCGCGTAATCTCGCCTGCAAGTTTTCGCTTGCAACTGGATTGCCAGCAACCAAAATATCACCTATGCTACTTTCAACTGCCTTGTGTAGTTCATCGATTTCACGAATTGAGAAGTTTAGACCTAATGCTTTCGCCGTATAATGTGCATCATCAATGGAATGTTGGCTGGAATGACGGCTCGGCATTGCGATTGCAGTAACATTCTCTGGCCCTACCGCTGCTGCTGCAACACATGCTGCTACAGCAGAATCAATACCACCGGATAATCCCAGCACCACTGAAGTAATACCAGACTTCCTACAATAATCGGACAAACCAGTGACTACTGCATCGGCTAATTCTTCAACTAAATGCTTAGCATCATCATGCCCATCATCATCACTTGAAAGATGTTTTATTTTATCACTACCAATATTGATTGAATCTTCCGAATCAGAAGCAATCCAATGGCAATTTTGTGGACTATCAAGATCGACTACAAGCACTCCTTCTTGCCAAGCAGGAGCGATTACTACTTGCCCGTCTGGCCATGCTATCAAAGAGCATCCATCAAATAATAAATCATCATTTGCTCCTACTTGATTTGCTAACAGGAATGGATGACCGAGTATCTTTGCTGCTGTACGACTTACGTGAACTCTAGTACTGACTTTATCTGAATGGAATGGTGATGCACTGAGATTGACTGTTGCAGAAAGTTCTACTCCTTGCCGTCCCCATTCAGCGAGATGTTCAATTGGGTCTGCTGCATATGCTGAAGGAGTTTGTCCTGCTGCTTGCCACGCGTCTTCACAAACTGTAACACCGAAATCCATTCCACCGATTGTTCGTGCAATACCTGAACGGGTATCTGCTTTGAAATAACGAGCCTCATCAAATACATCGTAAGTTGGTAATAATTGTTTTTTTGCAATCACTCTACTGCTACCTTCGGCTCTTGTTTTACCGCCATCCGGCCCTGCTAAAACAACACCATTGAATGGCAATTGTCTATCGTTTTCTGCAGCGATTGGAGTGCCGACTAGAACCGGTAAATCAACATCGAGTTCACTAGCAATTTTTTGTGATTTGTTGATGAAATCAGTTTGTAATAATAAATCTCGCGGTGGATAGCCACAAATTGCTAATTCTGTAGTAATAGCGACGCTGGCTCCATTCATTTTTGCTTGAGATACTAATCCTTCTATGCGCTTAGAATTACCTTCTAAATCTCCAACAGTTGGATCAAGTTGTAGTAATCCGACAAGATTGCTCAAAGTAAATCACCTCTCAAGAAAACTGTACGATTTTACCTTCAGCATCTTTGTACCACCATTCATTGGTCTCTTTATCATGATACCACCAATAACCATCAGCACCTAATTCCCATTCACTTTCAACTACTTCTTCCTGAACTTGGGTCTGAACTGCTGCTACTGCCGCCGGTTGGGTCTGTTGAACTTCATCCTCTTCATCATCCTCTAATTCAGATGAGTATTCATCCCAATCATAATGCTCTCTACTGCCCTTATTATTGGTTAATCTCTTAGCCCAAATCAATCCTGTGATAATAATTGAAAGGAATAGAATGGCGACGAAGGTACCCAAAATAGGATGGACATCGCCAAAGATTTTCTCACCGGTTGTCATCTCTCTCTCTGGCCTAACGTCAATCGATGGCCCATTAGCAGTCTCTCCATCTCCAAGCGTAACCTCAATCCACTGCAATCCTGAACTTTCAGGACCCCAATCTAGGCTGATGATTCCGATACCGCCCTTTGGAACATCAACGCTGGTTCGCCTAACCGTCGTGCGTGTTCCATCTTGGGAAACAGCGGTAATGACTGCGTCTGTTGTTCCGTCCAAGGTGCCAATGTTTTGGACACTGATTTGCACTGAAGTTGTTTGACCGACTTCAACCATCAGCCGTGAGTATGTTACTGATGATGGTTCTAATTGATATTCAGGTTCTAAGAATCTCATACCCCACTGTGCGACTGGAGTTCCTGCAGGAGTACCCGAGAATCCGAGTATCTGATTACCTGCTAAATCTCTTCCATCAATGCGAACATAAACCTGCAATCTATCCTCTAGCATGTCATCGGTAATTTCAGTTAAATCAATCGAAGAGGTGAGTTCTAATCTAAGACCTTCAATCTCATTGCCCACCAATAGCATTGGCTCAGTTCCATCTCTAAGATGGTCTCCTGTGATTTCATCTTCAACCCACCAAATCAATTGTAGTGATTCAAGATCGATACCGCCTTCTTCAGAAACAACAATTCTAATCTCATGTTGTTGCGAGTCAAGTATTGCATCCATTCTCGGTGAGAGGATTTCAACTGGAATAGGTCCTTCTCCATCAACTACAATCCAGCGCACTGAAGTCCCTTTATCAGTAGCATCAATTCCTTGTTCAGGCATGCATCCAACGGACCAAGTGAGTGGAATTGTACCAGAAAGTCCTGGTGTGGTTAGAGCGATGTTCCAAATCCCTTGTTGTGCTAAAGTCGATTTGCTTTCACCGGCGAATAAAATATCAATGGTACAGTTGAAGTCTGGAATTGTCCCTGTTTCTGAGAACACTACGCCTCCTGAAATCTCCATAGCACTATTAGGTCCTAATCTCGCTCCATCGCCAAGCAATGTACCAGAGGATAAATGCAGATTTACTGATTCTTCAAGTACTTCCATTGCGGCTGAAAACTTCCATCTATTTTCTGGGAAACTATGAGTTGTTGCTTGATTTGCTCTATCGGCAACAGTGACTATTGGCTCTCTTCTCGTTTCTCCTAAATCAGGCATTGTCCAAGCCAAATGCAATTCAATTTGCAAAGTCATGTCTTTTTCATAAGGAGTGGCAAGGCCATTAGCGCCCATCATCTTGCAATCATCTATAATGATGTGTGATGAAGCACTTGTACAATTTCCAGTTTCAAAATCCCAAGTGATTAGAAGTGGGTCTGAACCTTGATTTCCAGCTAAAGCCACTTCTACTGAAGCAAGGTCAGAACCACCGTTTGGTTCACTGATATCAACCTCTAGAACATATGGCATATCCGGATGTAGCCAAGCTTGACGACCATCTTGCCATGAGAATGCATTAGCCATTATGGATGGAGGACCATCAGGTGCTAATTGATACATGAACAAGTGCTCACCACTTTGATTTGAACCAGCATCCTTGATTGCATACCCAGCGGTATCTTGGCCTACGAGATAGACTGCAACTTTCTGCCCGATACTGCCACCGCTATCATCCAATAACAGTGTATATTGCCCTACTAAAGAGCCAAGGTTTGACGGTTGTAGCAATGACATTGACGAATATTCACCAGGGTCTGGCCAGCCGTTCATATTGTCATCTTCAAGCCATTGCCGCCATACTTTAGCATGAATATTGGTCGGTAATTCAGGCTGATCGGTGATTTGAATGTGCATAGTTTGAGTCGTACTTGGTTCTCTGTGGTCATACCAACCAACATTGGTCTCAAGCACCCTCGGTTTCACTGAATCGATAAAGAACGTTCTAGAAATCTCGGAATTAGTTGTTGTACCTGAACCGCTTAATGGCGTGACTCTGATAGTCCAAGTTAGATTTCCGTGAGTGAAAGGAATTGTATCGTTGACAACCCAAATATCCTCATCCAAACTCGTTGTATTTGCAATCACTTGTCCTCCTCTAACAAGTTCTACCAACGCATCACCATCGGCAAATGAAGCATTGCTATCAACGCCTTCAAATCCAATATCGACTGCAAATTGTATCTCATCTGACGATTGTAAGAAATTAACAGATTGAGGGATTTCTCCTCCATCTGTTGAGATACTGAATGAATGTATTTCTAAGTCGTTTTCAAAGCCTTGGTAGTCAAATCCACCCCAATAATAGGATGCTGGAATTGAAACTGTATTACTGCTGAGAATCAATCTTGATGAAACAGTCAATATATCTTCATCCTCCCAATCCGGTTCAAGTCTAAAAGTAATACTGAAATCAACATCAGTGCCATTGACAGTTGATTGTAGAGCATTGGTTGGGTGTAACTCAACCTTGTCATGATCTCCTTGTCCAACCGGTTCCCCCCCATTCAACGGTAGTAGCCAAGTCGCTTCATTTTCAGAGCCAAATACATCAAAACGAACCATATTGGCGGTTGTGGAATACACTTGATATGATGCGTGCATGGTCATCCATTGCTGACTTGGAGTCAATGTCAATGGTTCATCTTCCATGCTAGTGTCAACAAGAACTACCTCTGATGAGGAGTTCATTGAGACCAATTCAATTTTCAAGTCACCTGCGGATGATGCGATGAATGGTACAGGAATATGGTGAATCCCTTGACTCGGAACCAATCCTCTTCGAGCGGAATTAATTGCTAAAACGAATGCTGATTGTGGACCGGCATCCAATGTCATTGATGCCTGATACGGTGCACTCAATCCACCATAAGTAATATTGCCAGAGCCAAGAATTTCTAATTCAACTTCTACAAAGAATGTGCCTAATGCGGCAACTGCTGAGGTAGACGCTGCTAATTCTAATTTGAGGTCATCCAATTCTGAAAGATTTAATTGTATTTGTGCATTGGTGATATCGGAAAATGTGTAGGTAGTGACAGTGGTACTTCCAACAACGATGTTGACTGTGTTAAATGTTCCACCTTGTGCCAATACTGAGAACGAAAGTGATTGTAAATCATCCTTTGGAATCCAAGCTTTTGTTGTAGCATACCCTGAGATACCTGCAATAAATTCTACTTGTGTCTCGCCATTAGCGAATCGGTCTTGCCAACCCCAGGAACCGACCCTATCATCACTGCCACCCCATTCAAGGAGTTCATCACCTGAGAAATCGATTGCAGGTTGGGCTGGGTAAGAGCCACCACTAAATCTAAATTCAATTTCATCAACTTGCCAAGATGTGAAATTACCCATATTGCCATCGGCAGGAGCCAGGGCTGCGAATTGTAATTGGAATCCATATAGTGTTTCATCCAAATTATAGGTGTATGGTAAAGAAATATTAGTCCAGTTATCATCCCTATCAAATCGTATTTGTGCTTGTGCATTTGTGGCCTGACCTTCTACCACTACACTTTCAGATGCAAAGTCAGCATAATACCAAGGAGAGGTGATATTGGCATTTGCATTACCTGAGAATTGTGTTGCACTACTCGTATAGAGTGCCCCGTTATTGGTCCAAATAACCCCTGTTTGAAGTGGTTGTAATGTGTCTTTGTATGCACCATCAAATGAAAGTGCGAAGATTCTTGGAATCAATCCAGCATTTGATTCATTAAATTCAAACTTAATTCTTATTTCGTTAATATTTTCAAAATCAATAAATTGTAGAGGAATCACTGCGCTTGAACCACTCATTCCATCAATTTCAAGCCCATTATCATCCAATACGGTCCAATCAAGCCGTGCTCCTGTAGGTACATCGGCATCGATATACATTGGAGCCATCACAGATTTTGAAACTGTGAATGATGCATTGCTAGCCCAACCGATAGTGGGGCTGATCCAAGTTGCAGATGAAGGAATGTCCAAGAATACGTCATCAAAGAACCAATAATCACAACATGTGCTTGAACCTGAATTCTGATATGCTCTAATCTGGCTATTAGCATGTAATGCTGCGACTGGTAAATTCTGATTCAACTGAACCGCTGTACCTCCAGCAGTTGCACCCATGTATGTTTGAAAAGTTGTCCACCCACCGCTACTTGTCTTGTATTGGAATGCGAGATTTTCATTGGTATCAGGTTCTTCTCCGCATCCTGAATTACCCTGTTTCACCCACGCATGAACGGAAACTGAAGATAATCCGTTAAGATTGACGATTGGAGAAGTTGCGTATGTTGAACCTGCATAAGTTCTGATCGAACCACCACCAGTACCGTTTGTTCCACATTGAAGGGTTGACCTTCCCGAAAAACTGTTGGAGAAAGTCCAACCATCAGTACCTGAATTAAAATCCCATACTGCATCTACACCCTTCAGTGATAAACCCGCACCGGATTGCTTGGCACCATCTAGTTGTGCATCTGTATGTGACCATATGCTATTATCATCCCAAATATATGTAGCTTGAGTGACTTGTACCGCTGGTGAAATATTGAGTTTGATATCAACTAGTGGCTCTTCGCTTAGTACCTCCACTTCAAAGGCATCATTGACAGTTGAGCCATCTAATGAAATGGTCTGCGTTGAACCAGTAGAAGCAGGGAAGATTGTAGGCTCACCAATCAGCGACTGCTGGGCGATTGTGCCATCATATTGCGCTGAAAGGCCGATTTGGACTGGGCCTCCAATCAATAGCAATGCGACTAGGAGAATTGCACGATGGGCATAGCCTCCTCTCGCCATAGGCTGACGCTGATGATGAAAGGTCTTCAATGATACCCCTACTCAATCTCAAATAATGCCGTTTATTCAATATATTAAGGCAATTAATTTTATGCGATTAACTAGCGTAAAATGGACACTTATTACAAAATTAATATTGAGGAAGTTCCAATTCAACTGCGAATAATGGATCTACATCAGTTGAGTCATGGAAGGCAACTACAACCCCTCCGTCAGACAATATTGCTAGGCTTGCAAAGTCAAAGCGAATATCGTTTCCTGCACCGGATGTTGAATCTAAATCTCCCTCTCCAATATAGGTCAAAGTATCCGGTGACATATCTTCAGAATATCCACGTACATGGTAGACCATATCAACATCTGGACCTTCGCTACTTTGGTAGCGAATGTTTAGAACAAATAGGTCTAATTCGCCATTTGCTTGGAACTCCCACTCTTCGATTGATGTTGAAACATTGCTCATTTGATAAGTATAATTTTGCCAACTATTGGCTCCATCATATGAAATGAAATGTGTAAAATCAGTTCCAGTATTCTTCATGCAATGAATCGAACCAGTACTATCTATTTGGCAATATTCGGAAGGGAATTGAACTTCAAGTTCATTCCATGATAATGTAGTATCCATATATGCTGCATTGCCATTATCATAGTAATTAGGGAATAGTAATCCACCTGAAGGGAATGGGAAAGAACGCATTTCTTTGTGCGGCTTATTGACATCATAGTAGGCTGGTAAACCAGATTCTGTGAAATTTAAATCCAGTTCAATCGTTGGGTCGCCACCGCCTCTATTTGGGAATTGGAAGGGATAATAATTCAATCCATCAACACTGATTTGGCCTCCAGCATCTTGGGTTTGATGCCAGAAATTTGAAACGACAATGCTGGCCCATTCTCCACTTCCTAAACTGGACGAAATTGGACCTACTACTTCGACTTGCCATGAACGGTCATAAAATGGTTCAGTAATCCGATTATAGCACCACTTCCATTCCTCTTCACTATCATCATACAAGAGTGCATAGAATTTGTCAATCTTGCCATCAGCACCAATATATGGGAACCACGTCATTGAGATAATATCTCCATTTGTTGCTTGGACAATACTTCCCTCACCAAGTCCTTCTTGGCCTGGATTTGTTGGAACGAAAGTTCGGCATTGAGTATCTGGGAGAACTCCTGGAATGTAAGTGTCCCAAGCATGACCGCGGTCTTCAGTATAAACGGGATATTCTCCACCAATATTCATGATATCCCCTTCAATTGTAGTAGCGATATAATGCTCGCAACAATTGCCACCGTAATCCTTATTGAAAACTGCCCATGTAGTGTTGGTAGTTTCATTTGTGCGCAAATCGATGGTAATGAATTCTCTCGCATCACCATGAGTTGCTTCATCTATCAAGATGTAATCATCAAAAATAGGTGCCACCTTTTCTTTGCTGACAATTCCTTCACCACCACCTAAACAACCAGCCATTAAGGTGGAAGTTGCAATGAACAAGCAAAGCAGCACTCGGCGCATAAGAAAACCTCGCGCATCCTCTCTTTCAAGGCATCGCTTCAAAGATTAACCGATTTCAACTCACTCTACTGTGAATTGAACAGAGATTCCATCGACTGTGAATGAATCTGCATTTGCTGGAGCTTGGCCCTCAGAATGGAATACTGCTGCTGCACTTCGTGTTTCTGTAGCAATCCATGTTTGATCTGATTCAAACATCTCAGGTGCATTTTGCAACCACACCTGCAAGTCTATTGTCGCTTCTATTTCAAAGTCCATTTCCTTGCGCTTGGCTTGGATTCTGCGGGTTATATCTCTCGCCAATCCTTTGGATAAAAGCAACGGTGTATCTTGCATATCCAATACTAATGATACTTGGAATGCATCTTCGCCTTGACCGATGGTAACCGTTTCAGCAGCGAATCCATCTCTTTCTGCTCTACGAATCTCAACATCGTTTTCATCTATGTCAACGCCTAGAATTTGCATTCCGCCGGCTTTTATTGCCGCAAGCATCTCATCAGGATTTTGTGCATTCTTTATCTCGTTAGAAACTGCATTAACCTCTGCTCTTGCTTTCGGTGCTAAGGTTCTGAAATTAGGAGCGAGTTCCACTTTTTGGAATCTGTTCAAATCTTGCTCAATGGCAATTTCTTCGACATTCAATTCCTCGGCTAAGATATCATGGAAAATTGAAACGTCTGGACCTGCAACAATCCATCCTTGTGCACATGGAAGCCTTTGCCTTCTACCAGCATCAACGCGAATTCTTCTTCCTGCCTCAGCAAGTTCACGAACTAAACTCATTGTCTCTTCTAATTTCTTATCCACGGGTGGTATTGTTGCAGTAGCTGCTGCTGCCTCAATATCCCACTCATCGGATGTTGCACCCTCAAGGCTTCCTGGAACGCCTAATGGCCAAGCGGCTTGATGAACAGGTTGTCCGGTAAGATTACGATGAATAACGTCGACCATGAATGGTGAGATAGGAGCCATCAAGCGACAAATTACCACCAATATCTCGTGAAGTGTATGTTGACAAGATGCCTTGTCTTCGTTTTCAGCCTCATCCCACAATCTTCTGCGAGAGCGTCTAACATACCAATTGGATAAATCATTGACAACGAAATCTTCTAGGTCACGGCAAGCCTTATGGAAATTCCAAGAAACGAAATCATTGTGATATTCGCTTGCAACAGATGACATTCGCGATAGAATCCATCGGTCCAATGCTGGCCTTGATGAAACATCATTTGCTGATTTTTCTGGGTCAAACCCATCCAGTGCTGCATAATCTGCATGGAATTTGTAAACATTCCAAAGGGTTAGGAACATCTTTGCATAAGTTTCTCTAACACCATTAGGGTCGAATTTCAGTGGACTCCAAGGCGCTCCTGCAGTCACCATATACCAGCGAGTAGCATCTGCACCCTCTCGATTAAAATGATCCCAAGGGTCTACGATATTTCCTTTCGACTTAGACATCTTCTTACCTTCAGCATCCAATATTAGCCCGAGACTTAGACAACGTTTGTAAGAAATTGAATCGAAGACAGTTGTGGAAACTGCTAGCAATGTGTAGAACCATCCTCGCGTTTGGTCCACTCCTTCACAGATGTAATCAATCGGGTATGATGACTCAAATGTGTCTTTGTTCTCAAACGGATAGTGCCATTGAGCAAAAGATGCACAGCCTGAGTCAAACCAGCAATCCATTACGAAGGGTTCTCTCTTCATTGGTTTACCATCATCACTTACGAAAGTAAATTCATCGACTATCGGGCGGTGTAGATCAACATCATCAGGACAATCTGGATTTTCAAATCCTGCTGCTACCGCTAAGGCGACTTCCTGCTGAAGTTCAGCAATAGAACCAACACATTTCATTTGACCGTCTTCGCTTCTCCAAACTGGGATAGGTGTTCCCCAGTATCTTTCGCGAGAAATCGCCCAATCTTTGACATTACGAATCCATTCACCAAAGCGACCTTCACCAACCCAATCCGGAGCCCATTCTGTTTGGCTATTGAATTCTATCAACCGCTCCTTTACTGCAGTCATTCTGACAAACCATGAATCCATTGCATAGTAAAGAAGTGGATGGTCAGTCCTCCAGCAGTGTGGGTAATCGTGAGAATATAATTTTTCTCGATATAGTAATCCGCTTTGTGGACCTTTACCATTTGAGCCACCCGGACTTGATAATAATTCAATGATAGTGCCGTCACATTCTTTGACATATCTGCCATCTAGTTGAGGATGGACTCCTTTACAGAATGAACCATTCATTTCCACTGTGTGGTGAGCAGGCAAGCCTGCAGCCATTCCAAGATTGTAGTCGTCCTCACCATACATTACAGCGGTGTGAACTACACCTGTTCCATCGGTAGTAGTTACCCAATCCGCTTCCAAAATAGTCCATGCTGTTTGTGAATCACCACGTGGTACAGCATCAGGGAATAGTGGTTCGTATGCTTTACCAACTAATTCACTACCAGGGAATTCTTCCAAAACTTCTGCATGATGACGCAACACTTCTTTCATCAAATCTTTGGCGAGGATTAACTCTTCACCGATTGAAGCACCACCAGCACCTTGCCAATTTTCTGCATCCGCTGTAACCTTGACTCGAACATAAGTTACCTCGGGTCCAACTGCCAGTCCAACGTTTCCGGGAAGTGTCCAAGGTGTGGTGGTCCAAGCAAGAATTGATGCATCTTGATCAACTAATTTGAATTTAACATAAACTGAAGGCTCTTCAACTTCCTTGTATCCTTGTGCTACTTCGTGAGAAGAATAAGAAGTTCCTGTTTGTGGACAATAAGGCAAAACCTTGTGCCCTCGATAAAGTAAATCCTTACTGAACATTTGTTTCAATGCCCACCAGCAAGATTCAACATAATTGTTGTCCAAGGTGACATATGGGTTATCTAAGTCAATCCAATAACCCATACGCTCAGTCATTTCTCTCCAAGATTCTTCATAGGTCCAAACCGATTCTCGGCAAGCCTGATTGAATTCCTTCATTCCAAAAGATTCAATCTGTTCATTACTCATTAAGTCCAATCTCTTCTGAACTTCAATCTCAACTGGTAAGCCATGAGTATCCCATCCACCTTTTCTTTCAACTAGGAAACCTTCCATTGTTTTCCATCGACAAACTAAGTCCTTGTAAGCACGAGCAACAACGTGGTGAATTCCAGGTTTTCCATTTGCAGTAGGCGGCCCTTCCAAGAAAATGAATGGTGCTCCTGAGCGACGTGAATCAATACTAGATTGGAAAGCATTTTCCTGTCCCCACGTCTCCAATAGCGCTGTTTCGAGCGCAACTGCATCCAAATCACCAGCAGCGTTTGGTTGAGCCATACTTGGGCCACTTAGGGTTTTGACTTGAACTTCACCCTAAGCAAGATATATTGCCGGTGCAATTTACAAACTTTTAAGAGATTGCGAAACGATAAGTGAGTTAGTATCAATCGAACATTTGAAGAATATCCGAGAAGAGTCCCCGAGCATTTCCTTGTGAGCGTTGAACCAGCCGCTTAACAATTAATTCTGGTGTTGAACGGGCCAAGTGATTTCGCTTTGGAGTTCTATCGACAATCAATTCCATATCCTCATCTAATCCACTCGCTTCAATTCCGTCAACTCGTAGATCATCACGGCCACTTGCCTTGATTATAGCTGGTGCTAGATGCGTTACTAGCATCATCGTAGTCTCAGGTTGAGATTCTGCCGCTAAGAGCATACCAGCGATAATTCTTGCACCTGCACCCGGCTCTGTTATTGCTTCCAATTCATCTGCGAGAATCAATTTTGCAGACGGGTCTGAAACCACTTCTGCTAATTCAACCAAAGTCTGCTCAAGCGCACCTGCGCTTTGAGTTCCACCAGCCTTGGCCAGTATGTGAAGCGATTCAACGAGTCCCACTTTGGCACTCTTGGCTGGAACTGGCAATCCCATGTGAGTTAGAATACTAACGTGAGCGAGCAATTCTAACAGAGTGGTTTTACCACCAGAGTTTGCACCGGTTAGTAGTGCTAAGGATTGTTTATCTCCTTCATCAGCGGCTTGACCTAACCCGTAAGTGACCGGATCTGGCGTGCATCCTAATAGCAAATGTCGACCCTCTTCAACATAGATTCCATGGTCCACAATCTCTGCGATTGCGCAATCGTTTTCCAGAGCCCATTTGGCGATTGCAAGCCATTGGTCAAACTCGATTAATTCTCGGATTGCAGATTCGCAATGACTCTTTAGCGGACCTAATTTAGCCGCTAAATTATAGATGTGCTGCGCTTTATCAGAAACTAATTTTGATTCTAATTGCCCATCTATTTTGTCAATTGTTGAACGGTTAATTTTTGCAGGCCAATCACCGGTGAACAAATCGAATGGGCAGCGACTGCCAGTTCCTTCAAGGAATTCATTCAATGCGGTTTTTGCTTTCTCCATCGCATCAGAGATTACCATACTTGTTGCATCTCGTATCTTTCTTTGGAACGCAGTACCATCTGATAATGCCTCTAATAGTTCTGCACCTGAGAGGGCCATTTTTGCATCATTCATAGCGTTCTCAACTTCTAAGTTGACTTCTTCACAAAGCGATTTGACTTTACCCCAGAGTAAATCTTTGACTTCAGCGACTTTTTCTATATCACTTTCATCGTCTATCTCATCCAATAATTCCGGCAATGCACTAAGTCCCTCAACCGAACTAAAAAGTGCGTCTAGGAATGGGTGGAAATCCTCTTCTACCGCTTTCAATTCAACGATTTCTCTAACCACTTGCAAAGTACGCTTGTTATGTTGAAACCAGTCAAGTGTTTTTTCAGGAACGATTAATTCTTCATCTGGATCATTGCTGAGAACCAGCCAACCATCTGGAGTTTCAGCAGGTGCGCCTCCTCCAATCCATGTAATTGACTTGAAAACAGTGTAATCCTTCCATGTTTCCCCATTACCAGGAGTTAGAACTCTGCACCACTTTTTGAGATGCTCACGTGGTTGCTTTGAGACCACTACACGCTCATATCGATTATTTGGAGAACGGGTGATTGCAAGTGACTTCCAAGATTCTGAAAAAATTGTAACCAATTCCGGATGACTTGATGCAAAGTTATGAGAAAGAATTGACTTCTTTCTGCGCTCACTCGGGTCTGCAACTGGAGTTAGTAATTGCATTCTATCTCTGCTCGCTTGACATGAACAAAAAGCGCTAATGCTCGATAGTAATTGTTTGTGAGCGCTGATTGATTCTTTGGTTGCAAGGAAAGTACCGCTATCTCCTGCAACAGCTCTAGCCAGTGATAATGCACGTTTTGGAGATAGCCCATCAATCTCAGCAATCCTTGCTAAATCTCCGCCTTTGAGAGATGCAACTGCTAATTCTTCAGAACCAAAATGACTGGTCAATTTCTTAGCCAATTGCTTTCCAACACCAGGGAGAGTACTCAATACCATACTTACCATGGTTTGCCAACCGTTTAAGAGAATAGCGCACGGTTATCTGCTGAAAACGC
This sequence comes from Candidatus Poseidoniaceae archaeon, assembly GCA_028821785.1. Lineage (GTDB taxonomy): Archaea > Thermoplasmatota > Poseidoniia > Poseidoniales > Poseidoniaceae > MGIIa-L1. The sequence continues at coordinate 28,931 of JAPKFC010000015.1, forward strand.
AAACTAAAGCATCTTTGATTAAAGGGCTAGCAAATTCGTTGCCCTTCTTCTCCATATTCATGGATAGGTGCTTGGAATAACTGTTCACAAGTTCTGTTGACTATAGGAAGAGTCAATGTTGCAGTAGACCAATCGATTGAGTATGAACCAACACTTGCCGGACTTGGAATATAATCAGAACCGGTTTGAGTCATAGTTATGTGAATTGATTCCCCTGCTTCTAAGAATACATCCATTGGCATGAATTCCATTAATCCAGTCACTTGTGAGAATGGTACAAGCAATTCTTGCCCATCACGCCCACCAGCATGGAATCTGTAATCCATTACCGCATGGCCAAGATGCATTCCTGAATCATCGGTCATTTCCAAATAACCATGTGCACCATTAGTCGTATGTGGTGCTACTGCCATATGGAAAGTGGGCATTCCAGCAATATATGTGTCACTTTCAAATGGCCCATATGTCATCATAATCGAATTAGTTCCTGTAATTGATGCACCTGATGGAGATAAGTCTTCAGCAGCAATCTCAAGATATTCGGTATCTGATGCAGGATATGTTGCTTCAAATCTCCAGCCACCACGGTTATCTTGAATTTCAACTCCCAAACTTGGGGCTCTACCTTCACCTTTCAAATACCAATCAAACCAATACAACATCTCATCAGCCCAATCCCATCTTAATGTGTATGGATAAGCTTCTGCTCCTTCACCTGGTGAAAGGTCTGCATGGTCTGCACGGTCTGGGTAATTGTGATTCCATTGACCGGCTAGAGTTTTGATTTCAATTCCAGCATCTTCAACGATTTGATGAGTTGGGAATGTCATATGCGGGTCGACGTTCCAATCCTGCATTCCTTGAATGATGTATACTGAGCCGTTGTAATTGTCTACAACACGATCTAAGAATGAGCGTTCAGTCCAATAGGTGTTGCCAGCATAATCTACCATTCCACCGCTCAAGTAAGCCAATGGACCCATTGCATATCCTTCCATGTATCCCTCACACATATTTTGCGAATCTTCTGCATCACCATCAACACCAAATGAGCCATAGACACCATTGTGCATAATCATGCCACGGGCTTCCATGCTTCCATTTCTCCACATCAAATCATGAACTCCAATCAATCCAGACATAGGAACGATAGTTGCAAGAAATTCATTACCAAATGTTGCTGCTTGCCAAGGAGTTGAACCATCATATGACTTTCCAATAATTCCAACTTTACCATTTGACCAAGGTTGTGAACCAAGCCAAGTGACCGCAGCATCAATTCCACGCTGCTCATCAGTTCCCATCAAGTCCATACAATGATTTGATTCTCCAGTACCAAAAACAGATACTTGAGCAACACCATATCCATATGGAACATAATTCTCAATTAGGAATCTGCCCAATCTATCAGCAGGGGTTAATGCGTCGACATCTCCATCCGAATAATATGGTCCAATCTCAGAAATCACTGGTACATGACACTGTTCGGGAAGTTCAGCACTTTCCCAATCACAGCCCTCTATGACCGGTAACCAAAGTCCAAGGTGAACTTCTGCAGATCCAGTAGCACCTGCACCGCCATCGGCCAGAGTGATTGAAGGAACAGGTACGAATACTGAACGAACTTCATCGATTGCAAGTGTTCCATTGACGGTTACTCTAGAAAAATCTGCATTGACAGAATAATCTATGTCAGCGCGTTGCCAAGGCTCAGGATAAACATCGTAATCAGACTCTGTTTCCGTATTTTCAACGACATCATTGCCAAAACATCCAGCAAACATGCTGCTAATAAATAGCAGCGTAATGAGTAATGGGCGCTTGTCCATGCCCTTCGGGCATCTTCGCTTGGTTTTGAATTGTTGGTTTGTTGGAGTAAAGCATTATTGTGAACCTTCGCTCACTCCTTCGGCTTCAAGTTGTGCCCGAACTTCATCCATATCGATTTCATTTAACTTGGCAACCAAGTCTCTCAAATCCTTCTCTGGTAATGCACCTGGCATCATGAATACACCGATTCCTTCCTTGAATGCGATGGTTGTTGGAATCGAACGGATTTCAAATGATTGTGATAATGCTTGCTCTTGTTCAGTATTAATTTTTGCAAAAACAACATCGGGGTAATCTTCTGATACACGCTTGAAAACTGGTCCATATGCCTTACAAGGACCGCACCACTCCGCCCAGAAATCTAAGATTACAATATTATTATTTTCAATGATTCCAGCGAACTCTGGTTCGGTAACATCGACTACTGCCATATCTAATTGGCAACGGCTGGAGTTCTTCAAACCTACCCATGTCATCATGCCGACGAGTTCATGTGCTATCGCTACGAGGATTATCTATGCGCATCAACCAATTACCCGCCCTCATCGTTCTCGTCATCATGCTCGTACCGGCGATGTCGGTCATTGCTAGCGATGAATCACCAGTTACTGCCGGCCGTGAAAACACGGTCGTAGTCTCCGAATTATTGATCAGTCCGAATAACCTCGTTGCCAATGATACCTCGCAAAACGTCTACGGAGCAGTAGACTGGAATGGGGATGGGGATTACGGCAAATATTCCGACCAGTTCATCGAACTGTGGAATACCGGTTCTTCACCAGTAAATGTTTCAAATTGGCAACTATCACTCACCAGTGGAAGTCCTCCTTGTCAACTGGCTTGGGACACAGTCTTAGCGGCTGATGGACGATTAACTGTATTCAGTGCAGATTCCGACCTATTGCTTGATTACTTTGATGGCGACACTGTCACCATCAGTGATGATTCTGGAACTGCTGTTGATTCAATGTCCTTCCCTAGTGAAGATTCTTGGTACGGTAAATCCTACATTGAAGATGCAAATGGTGATTTGCTCAAAGTAGACCCAACACCGGGTTGGGCTCCTGACGGCCAAGCATCTGAGACCGCTCTTAACATAGTCAATTGCTACCATATTCCAGAAACTTCTTCCAGTAACGCCTACCTACTCAAGGGACGCGTTGTAACGATGGAAGGAGAAACAAGTGTCATCAACCAAGGAAACGTCATGGTTCGTGATGGAATGATTACTGGTGTTTGGTCAACTGGTTCAGCAATACCAAATGGTGTTGACCTAACCGGCGTACCTATTGTTGAAACCGATGGAACCATCTATCCTGGACTTATTGATTTACACAATCATATGCACTATAATCACATCCCTCTTTGGGATTTCGAAGTCCATCTCAACGATAACCAAAAGTCGGATGAAGGTGGATATACCAACCGTGGACAATGGGGCGACAACTACGATTATGGTCCAAGTATTACTTGGATGAAAGGCAATGTTCAGAGCAATAGCCGTTGGGGAATGGCTTCAGAGCAAATGAAGTACGCTGAAGTCCAAGCCATCGCTGGTGGAGTCACCGCCGTTCAAGGCTCTCCATCTGGGAATGATGCTTGGGATAGCACCTTATCCAGAAATGTAGAACTCTACAACTTTGGACAGGATAAGATTGTAACTTGTGCTGTCTGCGATTGGAAAAAATCCAGTTATAATTCAGACGGTAAGATTGCAGATATGACTGATGGCGACCTAGAAGCATGGTTCATCCATCTCTCAGAGGGTGTTGATCAAACAAGCCGAGATGAATTTGACCTGCTCAGTAGCAAAGGGCTTCTTCTCCAACCTACTGTGGTGATTCATGGTACTGCACTACAACCATCACAATTTACAGAAATGGCTGCAGTCGATTCAAACCTTGTCTGGTCTCCGCTGTCAAATCTCTTGCTTTACGGTAATACAACAGATGTACGCGCTGCCGATAATGCTGGTGTCAAAATCTCTATTGCACCTGATTGGGGTCCAAGTGGTTCGAAATCAAACCTACATGAATTGAAGGTCGCAGACCTTTGGAACAGTAAAGTGATGGACAATCATTTCACTAATTTTGAGTTAGCAGAGATGGTCACAACAAATCCTGCTGCAGCAGCGAAATGGCAAAATCATGTCGGACAAATCAAAGCAGGAATGGTCGCTGACATGGTAGTCATGGATACATTCCACGATGATCCTTACCGCAATCTAATCGAAGCTGTTGATGCTGATGTCCGTTTGACATTAGTTCAAGGCAAGGCTTTGTTTGGCGACCAAGACATCATGACGCAATTGAAAGGCGATGATTGGGAACCGATTACTGGTGGCGGCGTGTCCAAAGTAATCGACATCACATCCTCCTCAGTCGTTGATGGCTCTCAATCCTGGCAAGAAATTGAATCAGGACTTGCAATGGCTATGCGAAATGATGTTAGTGACATTCGTGCACATTGGTCCGTACCAGAAGGTGAATCATGGAGTACAGATGCGGAAGTTCAAACTTATCTTGACAAGACATTTGATGGCGACTATAACGATGGAGTCTCTCATCTAAAGAGTATGACTGTAGACCCGATTTTCACAACAGGTGATGAACGATATTTCGATGTCATCAATCGTTCATCTTGGGCTAATACCCACATAGATTTGTCATTGCTCTACTCATATTACAATATTTCAATGGATGAGAATGGAGATAGGACTGGAGCCAATGTTGTCCTTCCTGACGACGAAACCAATACTGGCGGCACTGACAATACCGGAGGAAACTCGGACGGAACTGACAATACTGACGGAACCAACAATACTAACGATGTTACACTTTGTAATGACGGAACTGCTCCTCCTTGTACCGTAACTCCACCAGTTGACGATGGCAGCGATACTTCAACCGATGCCGAAACAGTTTCGGGTGAAGAGAACAAAACAAAAACTGCGATGCTTTTGATTGCAATTGTTGCAGTTCTCGGCATAGGATTGTATGTTCTCGGCAAGAGCAGTGGCGATGATTTATATCTAGCTGGAGAGGCCCGTATTGAGAAAATATGGGATGAGACTGAACTTGAGGAAACAGAACTGGAGGGGTCGGAAGAGGATTCCTTTGTGCCTGCACCACCACCGATGGATAAAAATGAA
>JAPKFC010000072.1 GCA_028821785.1 Candidatus Poseidoniaceae archaeon
AACGGCGATGGGTTATCCGAATCTTGCGGAATAGAGGCGCTCATGTGGAAGGCAACCCAACTGCTCGTGCGGATTCTCTAGTTCGGGCTAAAGAGTTCTTCATAGAGCAACTTTGCTAGGTTAATTCGTCAGTTTATTGGAAGGATTGAAATAAATCCAGATATTCTGAAGGACGTAGTTTGGAATTACTAATGTTGTTCTTTCAACTGAACTTAGCATATGCAAGTCCTGTTGCCGCTATTAATGTGCAGACTAAGTATGATACAAAGGAGAATTGAACCTCAACCTTGTAGTGAACATTTATCTCAACACCTTGTGGCAAGTTATCTTTAGCACCAATTCCAACATAGTATTCACCAGATTCAACATTCCACTCAATGCCATCGACATTGTTGTCATCTGAACCACCTGCAACTGAATTGATATTTGCTGAATTACAACTTGTACCGCCGCCAAAACCACCTAAACCGGCTGGAATTCCATCGCAATCATCCTTAGTCTCTTTATCTGAAATTACTAAGAAAACATCATCCCGATCCCAGGTAATATGCGCATCTGCACTGAAAAGTAACCCAGCTGGATTTGAGGGCAGTGGTTCATCTGCGAAGAAGACAAAGTCTGGAACATTTGGAGTAGGTACTTCTTCAACATCACCTTCTACAGTATAACCGACTGAACCGATTATCATTAGGATAACTGAAAGAGTAATCAATCCATAACCAATTTTTTGTGCACTTTCCATCTAATCCCTCTAGTATCAATATTGTAAGAATGCTAATGCTAAAATGAGGTAACATGCAATTAACATCGCACCTTCAAGCCAATTTGTTTTGTTATCTCCCAATGTAGTATTTACAACTAATACTGCCATAAAGGTTGCAGTAGTTTCCAAAAGACCAAACTCGAGAGTTAATGGGACACCTAAAAACCATGCAAAGAGAATCATTGCTGGTGCTACAAATAATGCAATCTGGACGCTGCTTCCGATTGCGATTGAAATTGATAAATCCATCTTGTTTTTTCCTGCAACTATAATTGCGGTGAAGTGTTCAGCAGCATTACCGAAAAATGGAACCAAAATAACTCCAATGAATAATTCAGGAAGATGATATTCTTCTACAGCCGCCTCAATACTACCAACTAATGTGTGAGCCATCCAACTTACAAGTCCGGTTGCTATAATCAGTAATACCCAAGCATCACGAATTGTCATTGCTGGTTTTTCATGGACATGATGGGCAGATTTTGATTCAAAATCATCAACGTTTGTTTTTAATTGAAATAGCAATGAAAGAGCATAAATTATTAACAAAATTATTGCAGTATAATGTGAAATTATTGTTACTCCTGCTAGAGTTCCACCTGGTGCATAGTGTGCTGCGGTTGGAATAATCATAGCAACAATTGCCAGTAACAGAAGAGAGCCATTCATGTGCCCTACTTGTGAATTAAACACCTGTGAAGGATGTTTCAATCCACCCCAGACCATTGACAGTCCAAGAACCAATAGTAAATTGCCCAATATTGAACCTATCAATGATGCTTGTGTGACCGTGACCATGGTATCTACAATCTCAGGGTTTTTGCTCGCTGCATAAAGTGCAAACATTGCGATAATCATTTCCACAGCATTACCGAATGTTGCGTTTAGTAGTCCGCCAACAGCCTCTCCAGTACGAAGTGCGATCTCTTCAGTTGCCTTACCCATTAAGAAAGCAAGTGGCATAATTGCTACCATCGATGCGGCGAAAGCAAACGCCATATTGCCCGAGTGTTCTGCATATACTGCAACTGGTAGCGCCAATAATAACCAATTCAAACGATTGCGCATAGGATTGAATGAATCAACCAATTTCTCCATTATTTCTTCAACTTCCTCAACTAATTCCTCTGTTAAAGAATCAGTCATGTCAGGAGTTTCGCTCTCGCTCATGCTTCCATGGGTAGCCGCTTAGGCCTAAAGACCACCGATTACTTTGCTTGCTTTGAAGCAACTATCAATCCTTAGACTTCCTGCCAACTTTACGCTTTGGTGCTTTACGAGGTTGAGCAGAACGACGTCCGACTGAACGCTTTGATTTGGACTTGGACTTTGGCTCTTCGTCATCATCATCGTCATCAAAGAAGTCATCGATGTCAATATCATCGTCATCATCATCGTCATCGTCGTCATCATCATCGTCATCGTCACTCTTCTTTGAACGGGTTTTACGTTGTGTCTTGTTAACTGCGAATGGATCATCTTCATCTTCAACTTCTTGTGTTTCCTTCGTCTCTTCCTCTTTAGGACCGCTGACATCGGTAATTTCAGCCATATCAAGTTCAGATGAAGTTCCAATGAATTCAGACATCCAGTCTTCGTCTTCATCTTCATCATCTCCCTTCTTCTTCTTAGGACCGCTCATGCCGGTTGAGATTACCATTAGTGCGACTATCCATGCTAAGATTGTCAAACCCGCAATAGCCCAAACAACAACATATGGTGGGTCGGTAAACCCTGGTTCGATTACAAGAGGTTCCAAAGGAGGAGCAAGTTGTTCCTCATAACTACAGTATGTTGTTCCATTGAGAGTGTTACGACAATAGTCAACGATAAATTGCACTGTCTTTGTCACTTCATTTCCAGCCGAATCTATTGCTCTAACCGAAACTGCATGCTGGCCAGGGCTGAAACTACCAGATGTCAAATCTAAATCCATTGTCAAAGAAGTATTATCTCCATTAAGGTCAGTAATTCCATCTACATCGGACCATGGAGTTGATAGAGCATTACCACTAATTCCCCCATAATGATATACTAATTTGTATTGGAAGGAAACTATTCTTACGTCATCTTCAGCACCTGCAAGTATGTTTATTTTATTGCCATATAGATACTTTGAACCATCGTTACTACTCGATGGTGAATAGATTGTTACTTCAGGGCGTTGTGCATCAACCGCTTTATCTGTCCATTCAATTATTGCTTCGTTTTCTGAATTATCGGTCATAGTCACTGTAATGACCATCGGACCTGCATTTGTTTGGGCTGTAATTTCAAAGTCAAAGGAATATACTGGGCCTAAATCTGGATTATTAAAATTCTCAACCATCATAGACATAGGTGATTCTCCAACTGTAATATCTCCACCAGTAGTGGTTGTAATATTGATATAAGGCTGGCTCTTCAAATATTCATTTAGCTGTAATAGAATCGTGTATGAGCCCTCAACCAATGAAGGACTAGTAAATTCATCACCTTCATCAGTGATAATATTCAAGATCGCTTGTGGTGGCATTGTATCTTCTGTTACTTGGTATGCATTACCACCGATTCCAGAGAAAATCTCATTATTTTCATTGTCATATTGGTCTGCGATTGTAATTGCATACCAAACATCTCTGCTAATAGAATCGGCAATTGGAATTTGGCGAACGAATGAAGTTTGAGTTGATGTACCTGCATCGATATTATCCATCACCAATTCCCATCCTTCAGCGGTACTATTTGAGAGTTCATCCCTATCTTCACCGAATGGCTCACCCATATGTCGCCAAATCGTATATGATTCATTAATCTCAACTTCATTAAACCACTCTAGAGTTATTTGATTTATACTTCCAACCGCATATGCTTCTTTTATTCTAGATGGGTTTGGAGAGCGAGTGTCTTCTGAAATTGGACCATAGTAATTCTGAACTAATTCAGTATAGTGATATGTTCCATTAATGTGACCATATAATGCCTCACTGGTAACAAAGTAATGCGAATTATCTGGTATTATGTCATCTTCAATAGTTACATCAAATATACCAATTCCATCGGTGACTGTTCCAAGCCATTTTACAGAGTAATTGTCACTTGTTGAACCAATAACGCCGTTGAATTGTGTTCCAGAAACCAAATAATTAGATCTCCAAATATGATAGCGCTCTCCTTCGACTCCAAGTTGATCATCCCAAGTAACCCTAGTTGTTTTATCTCCAATAAATTCTGCATAAACATTGGTCGGCTCAGCAATCCAATTAGAAAATGCATTCTCAAAGATTGGACCTTCACAACTGTTTTGAGTAGTATTAGTATCTGAAACTCCGTAGACATCAACTGTGACAATACAATAATACGCGTGACCCATTCTACCTACTGGCACATCGTAATCAAAGGCTCCAACACCCTCGGTAATCGTAGCAATCAATTGTACATCAGAATTGAGAATTGTTGAAAATGGAACTCCGGCCATATAGATTTGATAGGATTCTCCTTCCTCACCATTTACATCTGCCCATGTGATTTCAGTTACTCCGCCACCTGTTTCAGGTTCTGCAGTAAAGGAAGCAAAGATACTGTCCACTTGGCTTGGTGGTTTGTTATCTTCCAATGTAGAAGTTGACATTGCATTATTTGATAGGAATCTAACATCCTCATAATCAATTCCTGGTGCAGTCCAATTTGGAAGAAGGTAGGTAATAGAATAATAGACGTCTCTATCAGTATTTTCTGGTATGTCGATAACTATACTGCTAGTTCCAGCAGGAAGTGTTAGCACTGGTGCTTCTTGTCCCAATAGGACTTGCCCATTAGATCTTAAAACCTGATATTCTGTTCTCCAAAGATGTATTTGGTAAGCATCATCGCCTGTTTCAGGCAAGATTGGGTAAATGTCATTGTAGTTGACCCATTGCAGCGTAGTCTTACTTTGAGAAGAATCAAAATTAGCTGCAAGGTTGTAAGGAGTACGGACTGGAGTAGTTATTTCTAATACTGGCTCAAAGAGATTTGATGCATTGAAATCTAATTCATAGGTTTCAACTCCAGTGTCATTCGCTGTAGTAATTGCATAATATGTTGAACCGTTGAAACCAGGCGATACTAGGTATGATACTGAATGCCCTGGATGTGTTCCATTAAATCCTCTACAATTGAATGGGTTGTTCATGGATTCGACAGGAGAACAAGCGCTTACTGAGGCAAAGGCCGTAAGGTTGAGAATATTTACAGCATCGATTGGCTCACTACTGCGATATACATTGTATGTTGAGTCAAATAAACCATTCAATTCGGTTCCCGTGGAATCAATGTTTCTCCATGTGATGGATGTAGTTTCACTAAGAGGGTCAAAAAATGCATTGATATCTTGAGCCTGTAAACTTGCAGGAGAACCGATGTCTTCTGCAGAAACATTGCTTAATGGCGCTATTGCCAACAACATGCAGAGCACCAAGAATACAGCCTTTTGCATGCCGCCAAATTCACTTGATTTCATACCCATCACTACGCTTGTCGCATTAACCCATTAATACGCTGTCGCTTGCAAAGTGCGAAAATTGCCATTACTATCACCCCTACGGGGTGGCGGAGAATAATAAATTAGGGCAATTAATTATTGCTTAGATTTCTTTTGTTCGGGTTGAGGAAGGGGGTCATTTCTGTCTATTTCCTTGATTCCGTTATTAGCCTGTATGAACCGTATTAAAAATGTGTATATTCCACCCATGCCCGAAATTATCAATACTATGCTCATTGGACTGATTTCAATATGGTCGAATAAACCTGGGAAATAACCGAAACTTGCAACATCAAAGAAGATGAAAAGACCAGATAAAATTAGTGCGATGATTGACATGATTGTTCTATCTGCCCTTCCAAAGCCACGGTAATTCCTTGTTCCTGCAACCGCTTGAGCCTGAGTTCCCATGTAGGAACCCAATAATGTAAACCATGCAACCACTAATCCAAATGACATATCACCGACGAATGGAGAGACTGCAATACATACAATCCAAGTTCCATCCAGTAATCTATCAAAGGTATGATCTAGATAATCACCCCAACGAGTTACCATTCCATTCCTTCTTGCCAAAGGTCCATCTAGACCATCTAAAATAGTTGAAATTCCTATCAATAATGCACCTGCTAATAGCAATGTTGCACCAAATTCATCTTTAGGTGCAACGGCGATAGCGACGCCACCTAGTAGCCCGATTGGTAAGGCGGCCCAAGTTAGCACAGCTGGATGAGTATCGCCTAAAAGATTGAATATAGGTTCAAAGAATTTCTCCCATTGAAGACGTAATTTTTCAAGTGCCATTCACTCCACCAAACTCTGCGAAGTTGCGGCAGGGGTTGAGGTTTGTGGCTGGAGTATTTGTGTAATATTCCTTTTCAAAGATTTTTTGAAATCCAATCTATTGCTTTAGAGGCATTTTCTTCGACGTTCGGTGAGGGGCAGTCTTCTTCGACCCAGTCAAGTATTTCTTCAACTAATTGCTCAGGTGATTTTGCAGATGAATCAAGTTCTAAACAGGGAGTTTCAATTTCAAATTCAAGCATCTCAGACCAAACTCCGGAAATCATTTCCCATTCCACATTGGCAGTGACTTTTTCATCCCCATATTCACGTTGACTAAGTCTTGTTTCGATAATCTTTGGATCACAACGCAATACTACAATCGCTTCCACTTCTAGTAAATGCGATAAATGCCCATCAACAAATACAATTCCCGCGTCTTCACATTGCCATTCATCTGCTAATTTGTGAACATCTACTGGTGCAGAATTGTCATCGCCATCGATTTCTCCAAGGCACTCATGTTGTTTTGCCAACTGTTCAACCGAATAAATCGTAAAACCATTTATCTCTAGCAGTTCACAAATACTGCTTTTGCCAGTACCCGGAGTCCCGGTAATTGCGATGCACAAATCATCTGCCATGATGGGCCATCTAACTGAACCATTAAACATGAGCGCTACAATGTAGTGAACATAGAGGAGTTACTTCAGATGCAATACGGAGCCGCAACAGCGATTGTGCTAATCGTTACAGAGCCAGGAAGTGAAAATCATGTTATTGAAAAATTACGTCAAGTAGAAGAGGTTACAGAATCTCTAATATTGTTCGGAGAATATGATATATTCGTGAAATTACAATGCCCGGATTTTGGATTCTTATCAGAGATTGTAGTCAATGTAATCCGTAATATTGACGGTGTTGAAAGGACAAAAACATTGACTGCTGCACCTTTATTAGATTAAATTCCATTCTAATTGAACACTAGAGCAATAATTGGTTATTCAATGAAAATGGAGAAGCAATCATAGGGCAGGAAGTAAACGCCGTATTTGAGCATCATGTTTGGTATGAGTAATCCTGCACAAACTCTACTGCAGATTGAGCGATATATCGAAGATGGTAGAATGGAAATGTCAGAGGTAATGGCGTCCGAATTTACTAGTATGCTATTAGCCAACAAAAAAAGAGCTGTAGACTCTCAAGTTATGTTGGTAAAGGGACTCAGACTATACTGCGATGTTTTACTACAACGCAATAAGGCCAAAGAAGGGATTGCGATTGTCAAAATACTACATAGAGAACGTAAAAAATTAATCCGCATTTTGAAAAGGAATGCTCCTGAATTGATTTCAAAAATAACTCCACCTGCTGAAGACTATCGCAGAGAAGGGAACTTACATGCTGCGGCTGGTAAAAATGGTCCTGCGCAAAAAGCATATTACAAATGCCAAAAACTTGCACCTAATCACATTGCTGCGGCTTATGAGGCCGTAGTTGCAATGGGGCCTGAAAAGAAGATGTTACAAGTTTTATTGAATTGTTGCGCCGCTTCTGAAATGGTGATTAAAAAAGATGGTTTATTCATCTTGGAACCTGAAAATAGGCCTGCTCAAGATGCAAAGAAACTTCTCGCAACTTTACAAGCATTGAGTGGAGTACACGTCTCACAACGATCTGCTGTCAAGAGTGAATCTGAAAGACTAGAAAAAGAGATTACTGCTATTGAAAATGGTGAAGCGGTTGCCAATGCCAAATTACAATCTGCATTGGATGCATTGAAACCAAAACACGACTACTACGAATATGGTTGAAAAATAACGAGGGATGGATTTGAACCACCGGTCTCCGGGTTATGAGCCCGACGGGATATCCAGACTACCCCACCTCGTTAACCAAGCGGCAAAGTTCCCCTGCTTTCAATCCACCGACGCTCCAATCTAATACTAAATTTACAATATTGCCAAATATGGATGGCAAAAGTTGCTATCCAATCACTGGGTTCATCAACCAGTACCTCTCACATCAATACATGCGAAGTAGCCGGATAGTGCCGTTATTACTTTGTTTAGTGATGCTAAGCGCCTCAATCGCTGGATGCTTAGGCTCTGACGAAGGTTCTGATAAGGCACCAAGCCCTATTGACATGATAGTGTATTATGAAACGACGAGCGGTACTATTGTTGAAGAGATCCGCAGTGGTAACCAAATCTCTGAGAATGGTGTTGAACTGGCCTTTGATTTTGCTCGCACAACATCTGAAAATGGGCAAATGAAAAGTTTCTATGTAGTTCCAGGTGATGGAACAAGTCAAATTGAAGCCAATGCTGATGAAACTGCAGAAATTAGTTATACATACATGACCCATGGATTATTCACTGTTTACTTGGGCGCAATCGATGACCAAGGAAATGACAATAATAT